>NZ_JAVVFL010000005.1:0-27815 GCF_032250635.1 Sulfurimonas sp. | reverse complement strand
TATTTAGGTTCAAAACTTTTCAAATAAGAGCTTTTAATGAGAGATGAAGAGCTTTACGAGGGAATAGACGACACGCAGAGTTTTACGCAAAAATATCTAGGTCTGTCTTTAGCAAAGTTCTTAATACTTCTTACATTTGTACTGGTAACAGGAGTATACATAGGCATACTTCTGTATGGAACCAATTCATTAGAGGTTATGCTTGGACTTCAAGATTATGAGGAGTATCTGCAGAGTGAAATCAGCAGACTTAGAACGCAAAATGCAGAGCTTCAAAAAGAGTATTTTGAGTTAAAAGAGATTTCTGCAAAATAGCGCTTAATCTTGATATAATACACCATAGAAATCTCAAAAAACTTGTTTTATGTAGCTTTTAGGTATGCTAACCAATGGCATACTCCATGGTAAGGGGGTTGTAGGGACCTTAAGTCCCTGCCACTAAAACGGACGAGTTCGTTTGAGTGTTTAACATTATGAGAGGGGTGACTTTGATTAGAGTTCTGTTTATATCTTCTTTGTTTTTTTTGCTTCTAGATGCTAGAGAGAATCCCTTCTTTGCGTCTGAGGGTGAGAAAGATATATTGATTACATCAAATAAAGATGGAGGAAGTGAGCCTCTAAAAAGAGCTACTATAACCATTCCCTCGCAAGCAAGAGTTCTTCAAAAGGTAACCGTGGAGTTTAAAAATCTTGACGGTTCTATTGAGAAAAAGAGCATAGAACTTAACAATGCCGTTGATTGGCACCTTCCTCTCTTTATCTCCCAGAGTTATGCCCAACAAGATAACAATACGCAGCCGCAAACTACAACTTCCACTCAAAAAAGTGTTCAAAAAAAAGAGACCTATCAAAAGATTGCTTCCATAAAATATGTTTCGCTCTTCTCATCTCAAAAGAGTTTAAAACTAGTAACAGAAGATGAGGCAATAAGAAATTTTTTGCTTGTCAATCCTCATAGGCTTGTTATAGATTTTAAAAGAGACAGCAGCATTAAAAGTTACATTAAAAAAATTCCAAATAATATCTTTAATGAGGTGAGAATCGGAAATCATGATGGTTACTACAGAGTTGTTGTGGAGTTGGATGGACTCTATAGATATAACTTTAAAAAAATTGTTGATGGCTATCTTATAGAGTTAAAGTAAGTTTTAAAAGTAGAGGTTTAGATAGACTCTCAAGCTATCCTCTTTGTTATTTACTTCTTGTTTGCCTCTCTCTTTATAGTCATATTTAAACTTTATTTGAGTGTTTTGCGAGACTCTAAGGCTTTGTGAGAGAGCAACCATATTTTGCTCCTCACCGTTATCGTACCATCTTCTGGAAGCTTCAATATTTGTGCTCATTGAGTTATATCTGTCAAATACGATACCAACAGAACCGCCTATTGCAGATTTTGGCTCTCCACCTAGATAAAAAAGCGGATCAGCCATGATGTAGGTATAACCAAGTTTATTTCCCCAGCTTAGTCCTACGCCTACCGTACCTATGAAATTTGCTGTAGACTCAAGCGAGTTTCTATCCCAGCCAAACTTCGTTCTCCAAGAGAGGCTTTCAAAAAAGTGAGATCTTTGTGCAAGAGAGACAATGGAGAGAATGGTTGCATCTTCAACCTCTAAGTCACTCTTTGAGTAGGAGAGCTCAAGATTCATAAACTCTATTTGAGTGCCTCTTAAAAATCCATAGTTACTATCTTCTAGGTCATGATATGCGGGGCGAATACCTAAAAAGCCAATAGCGTCACCATCTCTGGAGCCGGCGCCGATGGTTGCTCTTATGGCTCTATGGCTCTCAATAGGATTTGGAGGGGTTTTTATATCCAGTTTATCTCCCTGCCCAAGTTTTGCTCTTGCTTTTGAGAGCTCATGGAAGAGCTCTAAGTATCTCTCTTTTTCTATTTTGCTTTTGCTAAACTTGTACTCAAGCAGCTCTATTGATGCCTCTAGAATATATTTTTTCTGCTGCACTTCAATATTTAAATTTGTTAAAACTTCATCTAGGGAGATGTCAAAATCTACCAGTTGCAGCGGGAGGTGGATATTTTTTCCCTCTATAAGTTCCTCATATTTTAAAAGAGTGGTTCTTTTTGATGGTCTGAAAAACTTATCTTTAATGATGTTTTCTAGATTTGCGACATGAGCAGTCTCTAGAGGAATTACCTGATAGTTAAAATACTCTCTGAGGTGCAGTGAGGGTCTTGCAACCTCTAAGAACCAGAGCATGTTGTATGAGCAGTTTTCGGTAAAAAAATAGTAGTATGAGTGTGTTTCATTGAGTTCCCAGATATGCTCTATCATTCTGCGCGTTTCATCTTCGCTAAAATCAAGATCATACTCCCAAATGTCTCTCTGCTCGCTATCTCTATACTCTTTGAGTTTGTCATAGTATGGAAGCAGCGAGTATCTTCCGAAGTATCCTCCAAAGAGACCCTTGATTGCAAAAAGTATGGCATTCTCTTCATCCGGATTTGCATCTGCAGCGTAATTTACGGCATAAGAGAGAAGTTTAGAGTCATATACCGAGTTAATGCGCAAAAATGTGTGTCCAAACATGGAAGCTGGAGAGTTTATGTGGGCTGATGGGAAAACTAGAGTTACAGATTTTGGCTTTAGTCTCTTGACGATGGCATCATACTTTTCACATTTCACTTCAGGAAGGTTTGAAATAGAGAGTTTTTCTTTTAGCCAGGCTTTTCTTGCAGGAAATCTGCATGCAGTTGCGTTGTCATCAAAAGCAGTCTCATTCAAAAGCGCATCAATAGTGGCATTAAGTTCATCTTTTGCATCTGTTTTGCCGTTGGGTGATAAAAAAAATCTCTCATCGTCTATCTCGCTTCTGCCGTCTTGCATATGCAGCAGCAGATTCCAGTATCTTGAGTCCGATAGATTTAGTTCTTGCGCTTTTTGTTTATATATATCTGAAGAAGCATTCAAAAGAGAGAGAGAAATAGTAAGTAGCAAAAATAATTTGTTTAAAATAGGAAGTTCCTGAAGTTGATGTTTAGAAGAGCAAAATCAAACGAAAATATTCGTTTGATTTTGACTTTTTTTAAAGAGTTGTTGTAGAGATATTGTCAAGTACATCAGCCATTTTTACATCTTGGCTAGTGTAGATTTTGTTGTAGTTCTCTTGTAGAGATGCAGAGAAAGTAGCTTTGTCTGATATCTCTAAAAGTTCTGCCAACGTATCGATGCTCTCTCCATGTCCAATTGCTATCTCTTTAGCAATTTGATCCATATTTGAAGCAACAAACTCTTCAGCTTGTCCATTCATAACAAATTTAGTTTTTTGGCAACCCAAAGTTCCAGAAGTAATACCGAATGTTTGGTTACCTGAAGTACCATTTGTAGTAGCTTGAAGAGCCAACAATATAGCTGTAGAATCATCTTTGATAATCATAGAACCAAGACCACAACCAGTCTGAGAGTTTACGCCTGCCATTGCAGATGAGCTTAGTGCTATAACTGCCGCAAGACTAACTAGAATTTTTTTCATTGAACTTCCTTTTATTTTAAGATCAAACAATTGTAAGATTTATTAGCTTAACTAAAAATTAGTTTTTGTTAAGTTCTGCATCTTTCCAATATTTTGTTCCCTGAACAGTAGCTTGAAGCACTAAGCCGTTTTGTGTCAGTTTATAGAGTCTTACACCTGGAGCAACAGTGATTGCCGCATTAAGTGAGCCGCCGCTCTCTTCATACTTTGCAGCAGCATCTGCTTGCGCGTTAGCTTCCCAGCCAGATCTTACAAAAGTGTCATAAGCTCTTTTGTTCTCAAAGAGAAAAACAGCTCTAAAATCTTTAACTCCAAGCCCAAGCCCTAAGCCTCCGGATGCCATGTTCATGTAGGTGTTGATACCTGTCCTGTTGTTATGCGCCATCCCTTTTCCGCCCTCTGCCGAGAAGAGAACTAGATTTACTCCGACGTTACTAAATGTTGCATATCCGTAAGAGCGGAGCACAATTTTTCTAGCCTCAGGTGCATATTTATAGAGCAGTAGCATTGTTTGGTTGCTGGCAATGATACGATCTACTCTCTCAAGCCTGTTCTCTTCGCGTATCTCTCTTTTGCTCTTTCCCGACCAAAATCCAGAAAATATGAGAGCTATTAGAAGTAAGCCGACGATTAGTTTTAGGTGTTTCATTGTGCAAGCCTTTAGCGCTACTCTAAGTTTATAGCAATAACAATATCATAATTTATTAAAATAGGTAAAATTTATAATATATAGAAAATTTAATCTAAAATGATATTATTACAAAAAACAGTAGAGACACGCTGTTTTAAATAAAGGATTAATTTGAAACTATCAACAACATTTACTGTAGCACTAATCGCTTTTGCATTTTTAATAAACGGCTGTGCAGGCAAGAGTGTAGCGGCTAAGAACAGCGGCTTTTTTAATGACTATACACAATTTAAGAGTTCCGATGGACTTAGTGCTACGAAGAGTTTTAAAGAGTATGAGATCTCAAAGCACAAAACAGTTTTAATCTCTCCTACTAAGGTAATAGCGATGATTCCTGAATCACAGCAGAGTGATTCTCAAAAAATGCTTTATAAAAAGATATCCGAGTATGTAACAGAGGGATATAAAAGTGAGATTCAAAAAAACAGCAACTTTAAAGTTGTGAATACGAAAGAGCAGGATACTATTGTTTTAGAGTCTGCCATTTCTGCAGTTGAGGTTCATTTTGACGATAAGAAGTGGAACCAATTTTCGCCTATCGCAATGGATGTGACGGTAACATCATACAACTCTTATGCCGATGGAAATGTCAGAATTTTGGGAGAGAAGCGTATTATTGATGCTACAACAGGCGAGAGTATGTTTGAGAGCATGGAGATAATCAAAGATGAAAAAATCATCTTAGATGACGAGAATCTGAAGTTTGAAAATATTAAACCCGCTCTTGATAAGTGGATAGAGCTTACAGTAAAACATTTTCAAAACTAGGCTAGGCAAGAGTGTCTCTTCAGATAGGCTGGAAATATTTTCCCTTTGATGAGATAGCAATTCAGAGCGATTCATTTTGCAGCTCTTTAAATGGGCTTCGCATAATTTTGCTCTCAGATTTGCATCTTTGTAAAGATGTTGAGATCCAGTATCTTGAAAATCTTGTCAAAAAAACAAATGCTCTTAAGCCTGATCTTGTGCTCTTTAGCGGAGATATACTTCAGACATCCGCGCTAAATGTAAAAGAGCAGCTGGAGTGTTTTAGAGAGCTTGAAGCGCCATCTTACTATGTGACTGGCAATCACGATATTGTTTATGGTCCAAAAGGGCTAGAGTCGGTTATGGAGAGTGTCGGAGTTCATTGTCTTGACAACAAGATAGCGGAGATAGCACTTAAGGGCTCTGTTGTGCAGTTGGTGGGACTTAGTGATAGATACGGTTTTGTAAGAGGGATAAAACGGCCTATAAAAGAGCTCTTTAGCAGATTGGACCCAAAACTCTCTACTATACTACTTACTCATCAGCCAAAAGATATAGCTCATGTGGAAGATTTTCGCATAGATTTACAACTAAGCGGACATACGCACGGCGGGCAGATATACCCTTTTAGTATTGTTGTTAAATATTTTCAACCCTATATTTCAGGGCTTTACACATATAAAAATACGCTTCTATATGTATCTAGAGGGCTTGGGTACTGGGGTGTTAGGGTAAGATATAGAGTTGCAGCCGAAATACCTGTTTTTACCATCAATTAACATATCGATAGTATAATTTTATCTTAACTATTCAAGGAAAAAAATGAATAAATTTTTCACCGCTTTAACTCTTAGTGTCGCGATTTTAGGTGCAGCTCCGCTTAGTATAAACTCCCCGCTTAATATGCTGGATAGCTTTAAATATGAGACGCCGATGGGGCGCCAAATGAAAATACCCAAAAAGACCAAGTTGGTAATAGTCGCTTTTGAAAAAGATACGGGAGCTTTGGTTAACGAATATCTCAATACTCAGAGCCCTTTTTATCTGCCAAAAAACAACTCTGTATTTATAGCGGATATAAACAAGATGCCCTCGGTAATTACGAACATGTTTGCCCTGCCAAAACTTCAAAAGTATAAACATCTTATATACCTGCACTATGGAGAAAAATTCCAAAATGCGGTTCCAAACGAAGAGCAAAAAATCACTCTTCTGCATATAGAGGGGTCAAAAATCAAAGAGATATCTTTTATCTCGACAAAAGAAGAGTTAAAAATGGCGATTGAGAAGTGATTTCACTCAAAGCACTCAGCAAGAATCCTTTTAAAACCATTCTAATATTCTCATCTATTACCATCGCCGTAATGGCGATTTTTCTCATTAGCTCCGTATCTCAGGGCGTAATTGGGATGTACTCGAAGATGATTAATACGGATGGCGATATCATTGTCACACAAAAAGGCATTTCGGATACATTTTTTTCAAACGTCGATATTGCGCTTTTGCAAAAAATAGATGCACTGCAGTATGTCTCTTCAAGCTACGCTATGATTGTCGGCGCTTCTCCTATTGGGCATATACCCATTGCAGGGATTTACGGTACGACCGCAAACCATTTTCCTCACTACAAGCTTGTGGAGGGAGTCTATCCAAAAGAGGGTGAGGTAATACTCGGTGAAAATCTCGCAAAACAATTTTCTACAAAAGAGATAAACATAGGAAATAAGAAATTTGCAATTTCTGGTGTTTACAGCAGTGAAATAGGCTTTGAAGAGGGTGGTGTTGTTATGAATATAAGAGATGCGGGCAAGCTTTTTAACCGCTCGGCATCTTTTCTCTTGGTCTCATCCTCATCTCCCAACGAGATAGATGCCATTGTGGAAAAAATATCTGAGTTAAGCAGTGAGGTTGAGGTAAAGACGACACAGACTTTTGTAAAAGAGTATAACCAGTTTAAAATCATTGAGAACTCATCCCTTGTTATCTCAACGCTCGCTTTTGCTATGGGACTTATGGGAATTGCCTCGGTTATGAGTATGATTGTAAACTCTAGAAAAGAGGAGTTTGGAATAATGCGCGCACTCGGCAAGAGCCGCCTTTTTATCATTAAAAACCTCTTTTTTGAAACACTTATTATGAGTATTTCTGCCTATATATTTGCGCTTCTTCTAAGTCTTGGCATTTTGGCTATGCTTCCGCATATTGAGATGCTTCAGGGCTATGTAAACGGAACACTATCGCTCTCAACCGCGCTGTATGTTTTTGCCTCAACGATTTTTATGGCTCTTTTGGGTTCGCTGATACCAGCGTGGATTGCCTCTAAAACGGACCCGATACTTCTGATAAATCAAGGATGTGCATGATACAAGCGTCACATGTTTCTCACTTTTACGGCGCAGAGCAGGTTCTTTTTGACCTCTCATTCGAGATAAAGAGTGGCGAATTTCTCTTTTTAAGCGGAGAGAGCGGAAGCGGAAAGTCAACGCTTCTCTCTATTCTCTCAACCCTGCTAAAACCTTCAAGCGGGGAGCTTTTAATAGATGGTGAGTCGGTTGAAAAAATCAAAAATATAGACTATTTCCGCCAAAGCAAGGTGGGGTTTGTTTTTCAGTTTCACTACCTTATAAACTATCTAAGCGTTTATGAAAATATAGCTCTTGCAGCTCTGGAAGATAAAAAACAAAATATAGAGAAGATACTTGGCGAGCTTGGTATCTTAGAGCTGTCATCGCGTTATCCAAATGAGATATCTGGCGGACAGAGGCAACGTGTGGCACTTGCGCGCGCCCTTGTAAACGAACCAAAAATCATCTTTGCGGATGAGCCCACCGGAAGTCTGGACTCAAAAAACTCTCAAATAGTCTATGGACTTTTAGCCCAAGCGGTAAAGCGTGGCACTACGGTAGTCGTCGCGTCTCATGACATGCAAATAGAAAATTATGCAACTCAAATCATTAGGTTAAAAGATGGACAAATTTTATAGATTAATAGATTCGGTTATCCCTATTTGGGCTTTTATATTTTTAGGTTCTATCGTGGTAGGCGTTATATATGCGGCGCAGATGTTGGGATTTTCCTCTTTGGACAATACACTTTTAAATGCTTCAACCGCGCGCTCACTTCATATTACACTGATGCTTTACGGACCCATTATGCTCGCTCTCTCATTGCTTCCCTTTGCTCTCTTTGCGAAAGAGAAACTGGATTTAAGCGCTGCAGTAGAGCCCTTAAGAAACTACTTTTTGTTGTGGCATCTTTTTTTATTTATGGCGGTTCTCTCTATCTCTTTGGGAGTTCAAAGAGGTCTGCCGTTTTATGATTTTGCGTACGAACTTAACTTTATACTTGTGGCTTCGGGTATTTTTTATATTATTGCAATCTTTAAAACCATAAAACAGTATAAGGTTGCGCCTCTTTGGGTAAAAGTTTCAAAAGCTCTTCTTTTTGTGGCACCTTTGGCACTTATTGTTCTAATGAATCCCACTTACGGACAGGTTGAAAAAACGCTTATAGGACCTCACGGGGGCAATACTCTGGGTATGAGTTTTACTCTTATACCGCTCTTTTATCTTATGATAAAGCTGCATGCAAAAGAGGAGTTTGCCCCAAAATGGCATATCTTTTGGATTCTTCCGCTTGTCGGATATGCTCTCTCGGTCGCAACTCGTATTTTTATAGGAGAGCTGTCATACAACGAGGAGTGGGTCTATCAGTGGCTAACTTTTGCCTACGCCCCTCTGCTTATAAAGTGGTGCATGGATGCAAAGATTACTCTGAAATCCACGCCTTACCTGGTCATCTCCATCTGGGCATTTTTGTTTGTGATGATTCAGGGCAATATACTCTTTATTCCCGAAATTCGCTGGCCGTTTCATAGAAACGATTTGGTAGTAGCACACGCTCATGTCGCCATCGGGCTTGGAATATTTTTTATGTCTCTTAGCGTGTTGAAGTATTTCTACAAACTGCCCGAGAGGTTTATGCACTTTTGGCTCCTTGTTATAGGGGTTATTTTTGTCTCTCTCACGCTGGCAGGTTTCGATGAAGCAGAAATTTTTGCGATTGATGTCATATCCATGTGGCAGATTCGCCTCTTTGGCGGTATTTTAGCGGTTGTTGGAATTATCTATTTTATTGTAAAAAAGATGAAGATTTCAAAACCCTCTCTGCTTGGGCTTTACCATCTAAACGGTTTTGCCTCCGATGGTTTGGGCGCGTTGATACTCTTTTTATCAGCTCCAATGCTGTTTGAGTTTTTAGGGTTACATTTTACGCCTTACTACTATTTGGTATTTGGTTTTATGGGCTTTGTGGGAATTTTACATCTTGTTGGAATAACCAAAGAGGGGCATCTTTTTGCCTATTTTACCTCAATTGCTCGCCTTATTACGGGGAGTGTTTTTTTATCTCTCTTTTACCTTGGGACTATAGACGGGCTCGGGCTTCTTGTAGGTTTTTACGACATCTCTTACGCTCTTTTATATCTCATCTTTAGAAGCCGCCTATGATCTACTCTTTAGCTCTTGTTTTACTTCTTGGATTTGAGCTCTGTTTCTATCTCTTGATAGTCCAAACCGGTGTTGTTGAGCACTATAACTCCGATACTGTGACACTCTTTCCGATGTTTGTCGGTGGAGTGGCAGGGACTATTCTGGGCGGTTTTTCATGGGGTAAAATAAGCAACCCTATACATAAGATAATGGTTGCTCTTAGTCTGCAGCTGCTTTTGTCGACTCTATACCCTGACTACAACAGTTTTACACTTATTCTGCTTGGTCTCTCAGTCGGCGTTATGGCTCCGCTTGGGATATATCTATTTAAAGCAAAACAGCGTCAAGAGCTCCTTTTCGCTCTTGCGATTGCATACGCAATCGGCACATATTTTTTTACCTATGATGCCGATAGCAGAGTATATATGGCAGTCGGCTTTAGCGCAATTGCGCTTCTTAGCGCGTTTGTGCTTAGAGACTATATGGTCGAGACGGATGAAAAAGAGGTTTCACACCCATATCTGCAATATCTCCCTTTGATGTTCTGGATATTTTTGGATTCAAATCTTTTTGAGACCTTATCAAGGCATCCATATTTGGATATATGGTCGGAGTATACTTTTACCATTATCGTTTTTCATCTTTTGGGGTTGGTGGCAGCATATTTTATCAACATATCAAAAACAAAAAAGCATATTTTTATAGCTCTTATTTTTGCGTCTAGCTATACACTCTCATATTTGGAGCTTCCCCTTCTTCTTGCTATGCTCTACCCTTTTACCATCTCCTACTACAACGTAGTCGTATTTACGACTCTTAGTAAAGAGGCAAGCATATCCAAACTTGCCTTTATGATGATTTTTGTCGGCTGGATGGCATCTGGTCTTGGTTTGGCGGTTGCTCTCTCAAGAGCTCTGCATTAAAGCAAAATATATGCTAAAATTGTACCAATTTAATAATAAGGATTTACGATGAAAAAAATATTTACGATGTTGCTTTTAGCACTCCCTCTCTTCGCGATTAACTTAGAGTTGAAAAGCGGCTATGTCGCTGCACACACAGAGATGATGATGGATAGCACCATTGACCCGGTAAATAATCATCTCAAAGCAGAGTTAACCATAGAGAACAACGATATTACTACTATTAATGGTAAGTTTTGGGTTGAGACAACTCTCTTTACAAGCGATAAGAGCGACAGAGATAAGAGCATGTATAAAGAGATTGAATCGGATAAATTTGCTTTTGCAACTTACACAATATCGAGTATAGTAAAAACAGAGCAAGAGGATGGTTATGTTATCAAGGGTACGCTTGATTTTCACGGCCAAAAAAGAGAGTTGAACGCAAATGCTAAAATAACAACGATAGATGGCAGCTTGGTTATAGAGGCTACCTCGATGATTTTAATGAGCGATTACGGGATTGAGATGCCTTGCATGATGTTTATGTGTGTGCGTGATCAGGTTGATCTTTTAATAAAAGCTACATTTTAAGATAACTACTTTATGAATAAATTGCAAGAGTATTTAAATGCCCATGAGCTAAGCGAGATTCACCCCTCCGATATAGCAAAGATACTCAAGCAGCTCGATGATAGTGAATTTGCCGCAGCTCTGAAACTCGTACCAAAAGATCTTATCGGCGATGTTGCTCTTGCCCTTCCTGATAGATATTTTGACGATGTTGTAGAGAACTTTAGCATTGAGGAGCTTCGTGATGCGGTGTCTGCGCTTGAGTCGGATGACCAAGTTGACTTTATGCATGAGCTTCAAGAGGTTGATGAGAGTGTAGCTTCTAAGGTTTTTGATACGCTTGATGAAGACGATAGAAAGGAGATTATCAAACTCCAGACTTACGGCGAGGATGACGCTGGCGCCTATATGCAGCTTGAAATTTTCACTGCATATAAAGAGGAGATCGTACATGATGTCATAAGAAGGTTTGCGGAACTCAGACGTGCTAAAGAGATAGAAAATATCCAAAATCTCTTTATTATCGGCAACGATAAAAAACTTCTCTTTACGGTCGGTTTGGATGATTTGCTTGTCTTTGATTTTGACAAAACTATAATAAAAAACATAGAGCAGAGCGAAGATAGTTTTGAGCCAAAAAAAGCAGAGGATAGAGAGAACATTAAAGATGTCGTTCACTATTTTGAAGAGTATGACCTCTCTGTTATGCCGATCGTCAATGCGTACGGAGTTTTGCTTGGGCGTATAACTTCGGATGATATCTATGATATTATCAATGAACATGCAACGGAGCAGATGTATCATCTTGCCGGAGTTGACGATGATGCCGAGGAGTATGACGAGATATTTAGAGCCGGTAAAAAAAGAGCCTCTTGGCTTGGGCTCAACCTCTTCACTGCCATATTTGCCTCCATAGTTATAGGATTTTTTGCCGATACTCTCCAGAGCATGGTAGCACTTGCGGTTTTAATGCCAATCGTCGCTTCAATGGGCGGAAATGCTGGAACGCAGAGCCTTACCGTTGTTGTGAGACAGCTCGCTCTTGGAGGAATTTCACAGGGTGATGCTATGCGTATTATCAAAAAAGAGGTTTTAATCTCTTTGATGAATGGAGTTATTTTCGCGGTTGTTATGGGGATTGTGGCAGCGGTTTGGTTCAAGATAAATATGCTTGGCGTCGTAATTGCTCTGAGTATGGTGATAAATCTTTTTATGGCGGGTCTCTTTGGAGCGGCTGTTCCTCTTTTTCTTAAAAGAATGGATATCGACCCTGCCATAGGAAGCACTGTTATTTTAACAACAGTAACGGATGTTGTGGGATTTTTCAGCTTTTTAGCACTTGCAACATATATTTTATTGTAAGTTTTTGAGCAGATGATAGAAAAAATAAAAAAGTACTCCACAACAAATAGATTGGTTCTCTTAGGCATAGTGCTTGGGGTTCTTTTTGGGGTTTTTCTGCCTCAACTGGCGTTAAAACAGCAGGTAATAGGTCAGATTTTTATAAGTTTTTTAAAGATGCTCGTAGTCCCTCTTGTCTTCTCAAGTATCTATGTTTCAATCGTGGGGCTTGGTAGCTTGCACACGCTCAAGAGCATCGGACTTAGAACTATCGCGCTCTATATTTTCACAACGGCACTGGCGGTTTTTACGGCTATTTTGGCGATGAATATGATTCCAATCGGAGAAGCGGTATCTGCTCATGGACTTGAGTATGCAAAGGCTTCTGAAGTAGCACCTCTCTCTTTTGGCTCTATGATTCTAAGTTTTATCCCGACAAATATATTTCATGCCCTAAGTAACGGCTCTATGATGCAGATTATTGTTTTTTCCGCTCTCTTTGGCGTAGCTTCGCTGCATTTAAAAGAGGAGAGAAAGCAGCTGGTGTTGGATTTTTTTACGGCAGTTACAAATGCAATACTTATAATGGCGGAGTGGGTTATTAAGCTAACGCCAATAGGCGTCTTTAGCCTAATATCGTATGTTATAGCCGAACAGGGAGCCCAGGTAATAATTGGTCTTTGGAAGTATGTGTTGATGGTTCTCTCTGTTTTGCTAATCCATCTTTTTATAACTCTGCCTGCAGTTTTGGCTTTTTTTGGACGCATAAACCCATTTAGATATCTCAGCAACGTACGCGAAGCGTCGATTATGGCTTTTTCTACCGCATCAAGTACGGCAACTCTGCCTGTATCGATGCGCGTTGTAGAGGAGGTCGGAGGCGTTGATAAGAAAAACGCCTCTTTCGTGCTGCCTTTGGGTGCTACCGTCTCCATGGACGGAACTGCCGCATACCTAACAGTAGCAGTGCTTTATATATCCCATCTAGCAGGAGTTGATCTAAGTTTTGCAGATCAGCTTTGGCTTGGAGTAACCGTTGTTGCACTTAGTGTCGGGGTTGCAGCGCTCCCGAGCGCATCGCTTGTTATGATGGTCGTAATTTTAAATCAGCTTAATTTGTCTGTTGAGTATATTGCTTTGATAGTGGCCGTTGACAGGATTTTGGATATGGCTAGAACATCCATAAATGTTACATCCGATCTTGTTGTTGTAAAAATTGTAGATCAGTTGCAAAAGATTAAAAAGCCGAGTGTATAATAGCGTATTGAAATAAGAAGGATAGGGAAATGTTTAAATTTATAGTTGTTGGATTTTTGTTGTTTTTAAATCTGCATGCTGATAACCAAGCTGCTTTGGGGGCTTTTAAAAAGGGTGATTACAACGGAGCTTTTGAGCTTTATGAGAAAAATGCAAAGAGTGGAGATGCGGTAGCACAGAGTGCGCTTAGTTATCTATACGCAAATGGCTTAGGCACAAAAAAAGATATGCAAAAATCAATAGAGTGGCTTGAGAGATCTGCAAACAGCGGCAACGCAAATGCGCAGTATGATTTGGGAATGTTTTATCTGCGAGGCGATAACGTAGAGCAGGACAGCAAAAGAGCATTTGAGCTTCTTAGCAAAGCTTCAGAGCAAAAAAGTGCCAATGCCCAGTATGATTTAGCGCTTATGTACTACAGAGGCGAAGGCGTTGATGCAAACGTTACAAAATCAGCAGAGCTCTTAGAGAGTGCAGCAGCTTCAGGGCATAAGATAGCCGAGCAAAATATAGGACGTATTTATATGCAGCTTTTAAAGTTTGATGAAGCGTCTAAGTGGCTTGAAAAAAATGCGGCAGAGGGCGATGAGGCGGCTTACTATCTTCTAGCAGAGATATACTGCAACCAAGAGAAGTTCTTAAAAGCCAGAGAGTGGGCACAAAAGGCGATAGATGCCGGAAACGAAGAGGCAAAAGAGTTATATAAAAAATATGAGCTGCATAAATATTAAAATTGACCTTATACACTTTTCATAAAAGTGTGTAAAATACCTTGTAGTTCTCGAAAAACTTTTTTTTCGTAGCTTTAGGGGGTTGTAGGGACATCTGTCCCTGCCATTGAAACGGACATGTTCGTTCCAGTGCGCAACATAAATTTTTAAAACTCTTAAATAGGAATGATTTTATATCCAAGCCCATATATGTTGTGAATTAACTCCTCGGGCAGTTTTGTTCTAATACGCTTCATAAGAGATGTTATGGCATGTGAAGAGAACTCTTTATTCTCTTTCTCTTCATGAAGGGTCTCGAATATCTCTTGGGCAGAGAAACAGCGGTTTGGTTCTGAGAAGAGAAGCCTCAAGAGAAGACTCTCCATCTTTCTAAGTTTTATCTCTTTAGCGTTTTTCCACAGAGTACCTGTGTCGTAATCCCAATATATGGTCTCGTTTACATAGACGCGGTGAGAAGTTTTTCTTATAAGCTCAACCGTGTCAAAGAGCATTTTTTTAAGAGTATCTGTTTTTATAGGTTTAATAAGATACGCTTCAAGATGAAGTTTTACTGCTTGGAGCAGTTTTTCTTGATCAGAGTGAGCGCTTATGACTATTATTTTCGTCTCTTTGTCATCTTCTCTTATTTTTGCAATCATCTCCAAGCCGTCAAGGTTTGGCATGTTTATATCGGTTAAAATAATATCTGGACTTTTTTGCTTATATATATCATACGCCTCATTTCCGCACGATGCCGTATAGACTCTGTTGAAGAATAGTTGTAGATACTCAGATAAAGTCTCACGCAACTCCGTCTCATCTTCTGCCAGTAAAATAGATATATCTTTGATTTTTTCAGCTTTCATTTTTTATCTTTATGGTGAATTCTGCTCCAACTTTTTCGTGTTTTGGAGAGTAGATATTTTTTGCACCGAGCACACCGCTCATGTTCTCTTCTACAATCATCTTTGCGATATGCAAACCCAGTCCGGTGCCTATTGATTTGTGTTTTGTAGTAAAGTAGGGATCAAATATTTTACTTAGGTTTTTTTCATCAACTCCTCCGCAATTATCTCTGATAGAGAGTACAATATAGCCATTCTCATCATAGAGCGAGATACTTACAGCAGGATTCCTAACCTCTCTGATAGTAATTAAATCATTAATATTTGATAAAATGGAGACGACTACCTGTATAAACTCATTCATTAGTCCGTAAATCTTATATTTGCTACGCAACAGCAGGTCTAGATGTATATCTCGCTCATTTGACTTAAGGTTTACGATATCAATCGCCTTCTCTACCGCTTCACTTACGTTAAAGTAAGCCTTTTCCCTATCCGGAGTATAGTAGCTCATAAAATCCTCTATGGTCTCAGACATATAGATTACTCTCTTCTCCATCTTCTCTAGCTTCTCTGCAATCTCATCCTTGCTTAGCATATCCGCTCTATTTTTCTCTTTTAGGATTGCCAGTGATGTATTTATGATTGCCAAAGGCTGGCGCCACTGATGAGCAATGTTGCCTATCATCTCTCCAATTTCTGCTCTTTTTGACTGCTCTGAGAGCATCAGGTTTCTCTCTCTTAGAGATTGCTCTTTTCTCTTTAGCTCATCTATGGTGTCGATGAGTTCTTGATTGTATTTTTCCTCTATATAGAGCCCGCAGTCGAGATTTTTCATGTCTTCTATCAATTGAGGAATATATTTTTTCTCTATAATTGAGCCGTGCTGAGGAGCTATCATCTCAATGTCAAGCCTCTCAATTTTGCTAAGTGAGTAGTTAAATATATCCTTGCTAGGCATATACTCCTCATGAAATCGCTTGGCTTTAAAAAAATAGCTCTCATCTGCATAAAAATCCCAAGACTCCTCGATTCCCCCAAATATGTCGCCTGAGAAAAGAGTTTTTGAAACAGGCTCGTAGCTGACAAATGCTCCGGGAGAGTGGCAGTATGGAGTGGTCAAAAATTCAAGCTTGAACCCGCTGGAGGTAAGGAGCTGATACTCATTTTTATCAATCTCGTAATAGCTTGAAGTAACAAGATAGTGCTTTATCAGAAGAGACATTCTGGAGTGCGTTACTATCTGGAGGTCAGCTCTGTTTATAAGCTTCTCAATCTCTGGCACCGCTGCAGCAAGATCCGGATCTTGATGATGAAGAACAATATATTTTATGGAACTCATCTCCATAACGGTTTTTACTTTTCTAACCGTCTCGCTAAACTCAAGCATTGAGCCGGGATCGATTAGAATTGACTCATTGCCGTTTTTGATGAGGTATGGGTGACATTGAAAGGGGTCGTTTTTTAGATGCATGCCGACCCAGTAGATATTTGGTGCGATTAAAACCGCTTGGGAGGTGTTTGGGAGCTTAGACATTTCCCTCAAACCAATCTAACTGTTTTCTAAGTTCAACGACTTTTCCAACAACAATAAGCGCCGGCGTAGGGAGATCTTTTGTTTTCTCTACGATATTTTTGAGCGTGCCTACAACAACAATCTGATCTTTGGTTGTTCCTTTGGATATAACGGCACATGGATAATCCTCAGATTTTCCGATTTGAATAAGTTTTCTAGATATTTTAGGAAGATTGTGAAGACCCATCAAAAAGACGATAGTATCATCTGTTTTAAAAGTCTCCCATGGGATCTGGGACTCTTTTTTATTAGGGGACTCATGCCCGGTTACAACTCTAAAGCTAACAGCAACGCCGCGATGTGTAACAGGAATACCAGCATATGCCGGAGCGCTGATTGAAGATGTAATACCCGGAATCACTTCAAATTTAATGCCTCTTTCATGCAGATAAAGCGCCTCTTCTCCGCCGCGTCCAAAAACAAACGGATCTCCGCCTTTGAGACGAACCACATTCTCATATTTGAGTGAATTTTGATAGATTACTTCGTTAATGTCATCTTGAGGCATGATATGTCTGCCATCCTCTTTTCCAACATAGACAAATTCACAACCGCTTTTCGCCTCTTTTAAAATATCAGGGTTTGCCAAACGGTCATAAATAACCACATCTGCCTCTTTGATAACCCTAAGCGCTTTTAGAGTCAATAGCTCAATATCTCCCGGTCCTGCACCGGTTAAGTAGACTTTCCCCATTATTTTCTTTCCTCTCCGTAAATAAATATACCCGACGGTTTTTTGATGTTGAACATCTCTTGAACGAGCTCCCATCTTTTTGTGTTAATAACGGCAATTTTGTTTGTATCGTTTACGGATATATAGAGATTTGGTCTAAGGTTGGACCATCTCACATGCAGCACTTTTCCGTCAAACTCAAATCTTTTTATAACCTCTAGAGTTTTTGTGTCTATGATCTGAACAACAGGAAATTTATCACCGCTAAACGTTACTGCCATATATTTTTGATCAGGACTAAGAGTAGTAAAGACCGGAAGTCCCTCTGTTTCGATATTTTTTACAAATTTAAAATCAGGAGTGTAAACAAGAACCTTATTGTTGCCGACTGCCGGTATAAAAACATGTCCGTCACTTATGCTCCAGAATCCAAAGTGCGGAACTTTAAGTACCGGTTTTCTGTCTTCAAGTAAAATATCGATTTTTGAGTATGTCATTGTGTCGAGATCAACGACGCCAAAAAAGTCACTTTTAAAAAATCCGGTAATAAAATGGTTATTTTTTATCATAGCGTCAAATGGCATTACACCGACATCTTCGAACTCTTTGTATATCTCAAAGTCAGGTAGCCCTTTGCCCTCATTTTTATCTTTTAATACTGTGATTTTGTCATTATCCATCTGAGAGAAAACCAAGTAGTTCTTATACTGTTTAATCCCGACATTTTTTGAACCGGTTTCAAACGACTTAATAGGGTTTAAATCTCTATCTAAAATATCAACACTCTTTTTTGCGTAGTTTGCAACAGCGATATAGTTCTTAGTTACAGTAAAGCCGATTGCGCTATCGCTTGTTTTAAACTCTTTGAGAATCTTCTCTTGAACTGGGTCAAATTTTATAATATAACCGTCACGGGAGATAACATATCCATCGTTGTCGTAAAATTTTACGACGCCGTGATTCATATCGTGCATCCCCTCCATATGGTTTCTCGTTAGCCCTAGCTCGATAACTGCAAGCGAGCTGCTCTCTCTCTCAACAACAAAAAGTTTATCATTTCCTCTTAACTCTGCGAGTATCGGGTTTAACCCTTTAGCTTGAACGTTTATAAACATTGCCGCCAGAAGGGAGATGCCTACTACTGTTTTACTTATTTTCATTAATCTTTCCTTCTCTCTTGCTCACTTAGGTAGCATGATGGATCTTCGCTCCATAAATCACCGGTGATCGCGTAAGCTCTTGATCTAGAGCCGCCGTTACAAATATCTATCTGCTCACACTCTGCGCAGATGCCGCTTATCTGACGTCTAGGATGAATCCTTAACTGATCCAGCAGTTCGCCGCTTTGCCAAATTTCACCGAAATCCTGCTTTGTTATATTTCCTACCGTTAGAGGGAAGAACGGGTCAGGTCTTACGTCGCCTTCGCTGTTTATGTTTAAGAGTTTGCGTCCTGCGCTATTGCCACCCCAAGAGACAAGACGCTCTCTCATCGTCTCTTTAAGGTGAGGATATTTTTGGGCAAATCTATTTAAAAATAGGATTGCATCCTGCTCCATATTTCCTGTTACTATCTCTATATCTCTGCCTGTTTCGTAGTACTCAAAAGCTTTATCAAGTATAAACTCCACAGCCTCTCTTCTCTGCTCTTTAGATAGATCCATTTTAAGGTTATCAAGCCCACGCCCTGAGTAGACGAGATGAGATATGTAGATTTTTGGAATATTCTCTTTTTCTGCAAGGTCAAAAATATACTCTAGAGAGTTAATGGTATCTTTTGTCATTGTAAAGCGTATACCTACTTTAGCTCCTGTTGCATTTGCAAGTTGCACAGCCTTAAGAGTCTCTTTAAATGCACCCTTGAGCCCTCTGAAATAGTCATGCGTAGGCTCATCACCGTCTATGCTCACGCCGACATAGTTGAACGTACTTACTATACGCTGTATATTTCCTTTTGTGAAGTAGAGACCGTTGCTTGAGAGGTAGGTAATAATGCCGTTTTCTTTGCAAAAATCGGCAATCTCAAAGAGATCTTTTCTTGTGAGTGGCTCTCCTCCTGAGAATATGATAAACTTGACTCCGTTTGCTTTCATCTCTAAAATAGTTTTTTTAATCTGCTCAGTTGTTAGTGTATCTACTTCATCAAGCGTTGATTTTGAGTAGCAGTGAAGACATGAGAGGTTACAGCGGTTTGTGAAGTTCCATATCGCGATAGAACCATCCAGTACCCTCTCAGGCTTATCCTCAACGACTGAAGATATGAGGTTTGATAATCTAAACATTTATTTACCTTTGTATGAGAGAACATATTTTGCAATAGCTTCTCTCTCTTTGTCTGTTAGCTTTAATTTTGTCATGACCGTGCGTTTATATCCAAACGCTTTGTACATTGACTCAGGATCTAAAATATAGGCTTGTATCTCCTCATAAGAGCGCTTGGAAGCAATCTCTGTAAAGGATGGACCAAACGCTTCAGAAATCTGATGATGACATCCCCAGCAGTATGTCTCAAACACACTCTTTCCATCTGCTTCGTTTGCGGATAAAAGAGAAGTTAAAGCGAGTGAAATTAGTATACTTTTTTTCATAATTATCTCTTTACCTTTATATATTATTCTAGCCAAATCAAGCTTGAATTTTGGCTTATAATTGTCAAAACTATATATTTTATGCGGTGCTGTAAAGTTTGGAAGCTTTAAATACTTTTGTGATTTGTAAATGTATTAGTTAAAAAATTTGATTGTTTTGCAGAAAATTTTCTCTCCGCAAGGGAGAGAAGGTGTAAATTATGCACCTGGAATAGTTTGTCTGTGCTCGATTGAGTAAGTAAACGTAGGAGTTGTTAAACCAGTGATGTATTTAACAAACTTACCTGTTTTAGCTTCATAGATACCGATACGACCAGCATTCCACTCAGAAATCATAGTCCAGTAACCGTGGTTAGCAGGCTCAGCGTGTAAGATTCTAGGTGTAATAGCATTACCTTTTGCATCTTTAACTGTTGGAACATCCCAAGAGTAAAGAGTTTTATGAGTTACAGGGTCTGTAACAGTACCTTTGCTTGTACCAACAGCGATAATTCTGTCAACTTCAAGAGTCTGCTTATTGATCAAGTGAACTTTGTTCCAGTTCTCTTCACCGCCAAGTACATTGTCAGCCCAAAGGAACGGAGTGTGCTCAGATGTACCGATAAATAGTCCACCGCCGCCGATTGGAATCTGACGAATAACATCAAAGTTGCTGTCCCAGATAGTAACTTGACCTAAGTTCATGTTAACAGTAGCACCAAGTTGCTCTCCTAAACCTTCATTAAACCAAGAAGAACCTTGACCTGGGTGTGGCTTAGATGCAGGACCTGTGTAGATTTTTGTTACTAATGACTTAGTTTTAAAGTCTACAACACCGACAACGTCACTTCCTTGAGAAGCGATAAATAGGTAACGACCAATCTCTTTACCTTCATTTAAGAAACCATCATGAAGAATATCACCAATGTTTGGAATATCTCCAACGATTGGGAAAGTTGGCTTAGAGTAATCTACGATATAAACGTGACCACCGTCTTTTAGTGCAAATGCAAAATAAGGACCGTATGGAGTGTCAAAGATACCAGCTACACGAGATGAATCGATGTCACCGTTTGGCTTAATAACACTTGAAGTAGGATAAACTTTTAACGGCTCAAGAGTCATAGCATCCATAAGTATCGCACCGCCTGGAACGTAGTTACCAGCCATTAGGTATTTACCATCTGGAGAAACTGCAAGACCACGAGAGTCAGAACCAACTTGACACTCAGCAATTTTTTGCTGACCAGGAGTATTAAGGTCGAACATTGTTACTAAACCTGAACGAGAGATTGAGTAAGCATAACGAGGCTGACGCTTGTTTGTAACTGTTACGTGAACAGCAAAACCTGCAGGGTGCTTAGATAAAACTTTACCGTTTGTACCATCAACGAAAGCAACACGCTCAGCATCACGCTCAGTTACGAAACAGATGTCCGTGTTTTTCTTAACATCAACAGCGTTTGGATACTCTGTGAAGAATTTCATTCTGTCGTTTAACGGCTTCCATCCCTCTTTTACAGTCTCAATAGCAAGCTGCTTAATTTTTCTACCTTTGAAGTGCTGGATATAATCAACCATAGCATCAGCATCATCTTTAGTAAACTTCTCTTTAAACTGAGGCATTGCAGTGCCGGCACGACCGTTTAAGATAGTTTCAGCTAACTCATAAGCATTTTTCTTAGCAGTTACTGCAGGACGTAAATCAGAACCAACACCACCCTCTAGGTTAGGACCGTGACAACCCTGACACTCTTTTTCAAAAACATTTTCTACGTCCATCTTGCTAGCCGCTTGGACAACCATACCCGAACCCACTACTGCCATTGCAGCAACTGACATAACTAATTTATCTAATCTCATTTTATTTCTCCTTCTAAAATAGACGAATATGCGGGCCCGAAGGCCCTGCACGACTAATTGTTAAATTAACCCTCTTGCTCTAAACGAGCTTTCTCTTGCTTGTAAATCCAAAACATTGGAAGTACGATAACAGTATGTAAAAAAAGTGTAAGAGTCAAAGGACCTTGGTTTAACCAACCAAAGAAACTTGGAACTACATCTACAAATGGTTCAAACATAACTTTCTCCTTAACGTTTGTGATGAGTAGCTTTGCCGATACTCAATAAATCTGCAACTAGAACAAAGAAACCTATAAATGTAACAACACCCATAATAAGTCTCCAATCCATACCTTGCATAAACCATATACTTGCTTGACCTGAAAAATAACCTTCCCACGTAGCACCCCATTGTGCACGAGAGACAAGAACTTGAACATATCCAGAAAGTGTAAGGGCAGCAGTCATACCAAGAACACCACCGAAAATCATACTAGTTGCCCAGATTGATTTCTTTGTTGCATTCATTATTTTTATACCGTTTTTACCTTGAACTGCAAGGTAGAACATACCGATAAGAAGTGTTGCATAAGCTCCAAAGAACGCTAAGTGTCCGTGTGCCGATGTAAACTGTGTACCGTGTGTATAAAGGTTGACTTGTGGAAATGTGTGGAAGAATCCCCAAACACCAGCACCTAAGAAGTTACCGATTGCATTAAGAACAAACCAAGTAAACGCCGGTTTATTAGCAATAACAGAAGCTTCTTGACCTTTTGCACTCTCTTCACCTTGCATTTTTCCCCAGTCATAAAGAACGTGGATAAACATAGCAACAAGTGGCAGTGGCTCTAGTGCAGAGAAAAGCGCTCCAATTTCCCACCAGTATTCAGGTGTACCGATCCAGAAGTAGTGGTGACCCATACCAAGGATACCTGAACCAAATAGCATTGCTACTTCGATCCATAACCACATCTCAACAACTTTACGGTGTGCGCCAATCATAGTGATTAGACCATAAGCAGCAAGTGAACCAACGAAAACTTCCCATGTAGCTTCAACCCAAAGGTGAATAACCCACCACCACCAGAATTGATCAACAGATATATTGTCAGTATAACCCATACCTGCTAAGTAGATACCAGCGAATGCTAGCATGTCAGCCATAAGTACAGTAACGATACCTGAACGGTTACCTTTCATTCCTGTTGCATAAAGGTTATAGATAAAACCAAGAACAACAACAACGATACCGATATCAGCCCAACGAGGTGCTTCGATATACTCACGACCTTCATGTATCAACCAGAGGGATGTCTCATCCGCCGGTCCAACTTGAACTAGTAAGTAAACAAGAACAACAACAACGATAGCAGCAGCAAAAACCCAGAAAAGTAGTTTTCCTAAGCCAATACCTACAGTCTCGATACCTGTCTCATCTGGTAATAACCAATAAACTGAACCGATCATCGCAAATACCATCCATACAACAAGCGCATTGATGTGTATCATTCTAGCAACAGAGAAGTCCACGATTTCAAATAGGAATCCTGGCATTACATATTGTGTAGCAGCAACTAAACCAAAAAGTAGTTGTGCACCAAAAATAATTGCAGCAAAAGTAAAATACCATGTCGCTAATTGTTTTGATTCATATTTTAAATGACTATTTGCCATGTACTGCTCCTTCTATTTTTCCAAAGTTTCTTGGGAAACCATTTGTATCTATTGATGACATATGTTTTAAGAAAGCAACTAAACCCTTAGCCTCTTCAGGAGTAATACCAAGGTTTGGCATCATACGCGCATGAGTAGGATATTGAGATGGAAATTGTAAAAATTCCGCCATTGCTTCTTCTTTTGTATTTTTACCTGTCATAGCTTGCATTGGACCATTAGGACCCCATGCTGGATCTAACCAAGCTTTTGTTAGGTCTGGAGCATAGTATGCACCGTTTCCAAGAAGAGTATGACAGTTCATACAGTTTTTAGTTTGTGAGCCTAATTTACCTAGGTGAAGTAGCCCTGCAGCCTCTTCTTCTGAATAATCATCTCTTCCGAAAAACTTCTCTTTCTCGCCAATTACTGGAATTTCGTGGCCACGTTTTGTGTCCATTTCATAAGTAATTTTATAATTGATAACCGTAGGTCCTGGAACCCTCTTTGTTACGCCTTGTTGTAAATCTGCATCAGTACCTAACATTATTTGCGGTATCGTATCAAACGTTAACCAAATAAGAAGCATTGCTGCGAAACCTGTAACCCATCCTGCTGATCTCTGCCAGAAGCGATTGTCACTCCATACGGATTTTTTTGCCACTATACCCTCCTATAAATTATGGGTCAATATATATAAGTTAGTGTTCATTCTCTTCGTGAACACGGTCTTGCATGTAATAAACTGCATGTGGAAGTATTAATATTCCAAGAGCAGCAACAACTAAAGCCTTGGCCGTAAAATCATTTACATGCATATAGCTTCCCATGAGATACAAACAGTAAGCCGTTAATATCCAAAATAGGTAGCTAAAAGGCATAGCCCAATGTTTGAGCAGTTTGACTTTTACAGCTGTATATATACCAACATAGAATCCTCCAAATACTAAAACAAGAGTAGAAGCTACAAATAGAGGTAAGAATTCATCAACACCTATATCCTGTGTCATTAAGATTTCACCAATCATTTTGTCTCTCCTTCAATTACTAAATTTTTCAGAATCAAGGAGAAGTTTAGTCCTAATTAGTTTAAAATCTGTTGACATATATCAATTTTTCTATTAAATCTAAAATTTAAGATTGATTTTATTATTTCTGTAACAATCTGAAACATAGCACACTTTTTATTACTTTTTCTAATGTATATTTTGATTGTTTAAGTAGAACTACATGAAGTGGAGTAGAGATGAGAGAGTCATCGCAAATATAAGAGTTGTAGCGATTGAGATAATGCGTTTTTGTTTCTCTTGCAGATCATACTTTTTTTGTAAATACTCACCGAGCTTTATCCCGGGAAATACAGAAAATATTATCATAGGAACAGCCATAACAAAAACAAACACAATATCTGGAAGCATAATATAGTAACTCTTTTCTATTTTATTTTTAAGATTGTCATTATATCATTGATTAATTAATTTTTTTTAAATATAATTAAACTTATGCAAAATTCACCATTAAAGCTAAAAGGAAAAAAGATGAAAAAAATGTTCTCAATAGTTGCTGCATCTGTTGCAACTCTTATATTATCTGTGGGGTGCAGCGGCGGTTTAGAGATGGGTACAAAGGGTCCTGAATCGATTTCTGAAACAGCAATATTTGTAGGTCATCATAGCAATGAAGATGTGCTAGAGGCTATAAGAATTGCTGGTAAAAAAGAGGGGTGGCGTGTTACCGAGTATAAAAGCAACGCGGTAATAGTAGAAAAAAATATCGACGGTAAAACTGTTTCTTCAACGGTGGTATATCAAAATGAGCAGATTGCCGGTGATAATAAAAATGCCCCAATGGATCAGTTATTAAAACTTAGACACGCGATTGTAGACGAGTTAAAAAAAGAGGGCTTGGGTCACTAAGACCTGCTAACTATTACTCTTCACGGGCATCTTAGTCGTGCCCGTGGGAATCTTTTAAAATAGCTATATTTTCTCCTGTTAAATACCAAAAAATCAACTCTTCATTTAAATCTATTATCTCAATGTCAGCCAAATAACTATATCATGCTAAAAAATAAAAGCATAAAGAGATAATAATGGATTTTTTTAAATATATTCATGCAGTAGGAACTGGTGAAAAAGGAAATAGAGATTTAACTTTGCAAGAGGCAAAAGATATGATGGAGCAGGTTTTGAAAAGATCTGCTTATGATGAGCAGATCGCTGCTTTTTTACTTGGATGGAGACTAAAGCCTGAAACTACAGACGAGTTTAGAGGCGTTGTTGAGGCATGTGACGAGTTTATTCAAAAACGAGCAGTGCCAAACTCCATAGAGCTTGGTTATCCATTTGACGGGAAGGCAAACAACCCATTTATATTTCCTTTAGTCGCAAAGATTTTAGAGAGTTCAGGGCTAAATCTTGTTGTAGTAGGTGATGATTTGGCACCTGCAAAAAAAGGTATAACGCTCAAAGAGATAGCTACAAATATAGAACTAAACAATAATATACACTATTTTGATAGAGCTGATTTTTTTAAAGAGATGCATGATTTAACTCAGATGCGTATGAGACTAGGACTTCGCACGGGGCTAAATACCATAGAGAAGCTTCCAAATGTCGCATCTAGCGAGTATGCAATTACAGGTGTTTTTCATAAACCGTTTGTTAAAAAATATGTCGATACTTTTGGGCATAGATATAAAAGACTCGCACTTATTCAGGGTAATGAAGGGACGCCGGAGCTCTTTAGCAAAGGGCGCCTTTGGATTGCAGAGGATGGCAACGTAGAGGAGATTATAGTAGATCCTGAATATTACGGCATAAACTATACAAAATCTTGGGAGAAGATAACTCTTAGCGAATCTTTAGAGCAACTGAACAACCCCTCAGATGAGTTTTTAAAGTTGGCACGACTTAATGCGGCTGTTGTTCTCTTTGTGGCGCAAAAAGCTTCCACTATTGAAGAGGCTTATGAAATGCTCAATGGATAAATTCTCCAACCATGTAAAAAATATTTTACATGGATTCTTTTTGGCGATCGGAACCACAATTGCCGAACCTTCCACAATTTTGCCGCTTATCGTAAACTACTTCGGCGGCAGCTCCATGCTTGTGGGGTTTTTCGCGGCTCTTCTTCGCGGAGGAGCGATTGTAGTACAGCTTTTTGCAGCCTTTCATGCGCAGACATATAAGTTGATGATGCCCTATCTTCGCAGAATCTTTTTTATAAGATTTTTGTCATGGTTTCTCATCGGTATTGCAATTATCCTCTTTGGCGAAAACTATCCAAACCTAACTCTGGCTTCCATCGGCTTTGGACTCTTTATGTTCTCATTTAGCGCAGGTTTCGCAGCAATTTACTTTAGAGAGATAATGGCTAAGATTTTCTCTCATAAATTTCGCGGCAAAACGATGGCATATCGCCAGTTTTTCAGTGCTGTAGGCGGGCTTGTAAGCGGTGCGCTTGCTGCTTGGATTTTGGAATCATTTGAGCCGCCTCAGAGTTATGGCTATCTCTTTATAATAAGCTCTTTTATTATGGGTTTTGGGTATCTGGCATTTGCTTCGGTAGATGAGCCTGTAAAAGAGGAGGTCTCTAAAAAAGAGAGTACTTTTGGGAAATTTTTGCAAAACTCCTACGCAATTTTAAGGGCAGACAAAAACTTGCAAATCCAAGTCACTACTTTTCTTTTGGCTTACGGATACTTGATTGCTCTGCCGTTTATCATACTGGATGCGCAGCAAAAGATAGATCTTGACGGTATTGCGATAGGCTCTTTGATTACAACCCAGATGGTTGGCGCTATGCTGAGTAATTTTTTGTGGGGAACTCTTAGCGGACGCGGGCACAATGCACTGACCGCAAAAATCTCCATAATGCTTCAGATGGTTGCAATAGTTTTAGCAGCCAATGCTTCATCGCTCTATGAGTATATGTTTATCTTCTTTTTAGTCGGCGCTTCCATTGACGGTAACAGAATTGCATCGAGCAATCTTATACTAAAAATAGCGCCGGCGGAAAAAAGACCGGTTTACATAGCTCTTCAGATGAATATTGTCTCTTTGGGAATGTTTTTCTCAATTGCGGGCGGAGTTATTTTGCACTTTTTTAATTACGCAACTCTATATAGCAGCTCTTTTGTTGTGCTCTTTTTTGCTCTATATCTATCTTTTAAGATTAAGACATTAGAGCATGACGCTCTTTAAACGCAGAGAGATTTAGATTCCGAAAAAGCTTTTCAGGAATTCTCTCTCTTTTTGGTTTTCAATAAAGATTTTGGCAACTGTCTGGTTGTTCTCGCCTATGACTAAAACCTCGTTGTTATCAACTACGAGGTGCTCTTTGCCCCATTTTTTGTCAAGTTCGTCTACTCTATGAAAAAATTCTTTAGAACTTGGACTCTCCTTCTCTCCGTTACGTTTGTCGATAATAGTCAATCCGCCTACTTTTTTCTCTAC
>NZ_JAVVFL010000167.1:0-4830 GCF_032250635.1 Sulfurimonas sp. | reverse complement strand
GTACCGTTTGAAATGACAAATAGTTGCAAATACTTAAAGAGTGAATGGTCTGCATTGAAGCTCTCTTTAGAGTAGCGGTGCACTTGATTGAAAGCCTCGCGAATGGCTACACCACGCTTTTTTAGCTCGATTTGCACGAGCGGTAAGCCATTTACTAAAATAGTTACATCATAGCGATTAGCCTGCGTACCAGCTTGTTCAAACTGCTTAATCACCTGTAGCTTATTGCGCGTAATATTTTTCTTATCCAGTAAGTAAATATTTTGTATATGCCCGTCATCAAATACAAAATCGTATATATAGTCGTCATGTATTTTACGCGTTTTGTCTATGCTATTATCACTTGGTTTATCTAAATACTCTTCGACAAAGCGCAGCCATTCACCTTCTAAAAACTCTACATTGTTCATGGTTTGCAATTGTACGCGCACATTGGAAAGCATTTTTTGAGGTGTGTTTATATCAAGTAGATAATCATAGCCTTGGTTTTGTAAGTCTTGAATAAGCTCGCGTTCCAAGTCGGCTTCTGTTTGATAACCGCCGCCTTCTTGATCAATCTTAGAGTATTTATCTAAAACGATGAAGTTATTAGATTCTGCTATTACTTTATGTTCTTTCATTTATTTTCCTTCAAACATTTAACTATCGTTTTATTTAAAGCGATACATTTCATTAATTTGTCCCACCAAGTAGCCCAAAACACGCTTATCATCATCTGTAAGGTCAGTCACTTCCTCACTAGAAAATTTAGAGTGGCTAGAGATGTTAATAACGCGTGCCACATAAGGATTAGGTCTTCCATCATCGGTTTGAGGCAATAGGTCTCCCCATTTTTCATAACCGAGGAATGTGGAAGTTTTTTCTAAAATGTTTCTAAGAAAATTAAAGTGGTATTTGTTCAACTGCCCTGTATTGATCGCTTTTTCTAGTTCAGTTTTGAGATAAAGATGATAGGAAAATGGGGAGTCATTTGGTTGATTATTTAAATCATAAGTTCCATCGTCATTTTTTTTCAGCATATATTTTTGTGCACTTCCAAATTCATTATGCAACACATTGTAAAAAAGTGGGTTATGCGTTGTAATGATAAATTTTACTTCTGATGTACTGGATTTAATCAAGTGTGCTAAATGTGCCGCCAACTCAATCAAATGATTTTCATCTAACGAACTAACAGGATCATCAATAAATACATATTCCATCTGATCAAACTGATTCGTTTCACGCTCGCTTGGCTCGGCGACATTCAACACGCTAATAACTTGTTCAAGCAGGCTATAAAAAAGACTCCAGATAAAGTTACTCTCTTCACCTTTTGATATTTTTATATTTTCGGTAGGTTCTTGATTACCGCGCATATAAGAAAACTTAACCTCGGAAAAATCCTCGTTAAAGTGCGGCGTTAATTTTGCATCGGTGTAGTGTTGAAAATTGGCAATAATATTTTGGTCTTGCCCTTGTTCTTGCAGCACCCACTCAGTGAAAGTGTTAGGTTGAATTTTTAATTTCGGCTCGGCATCAAGATCTAAGTCGTTATCCCAGTAAAACAAATCTTCCGTAAAGGCATTATAATAAAGAATTTTTGTGCGAGATAATTCTGCTGGCTCTTGATCTTCTTCATTCACTACTTTCGGTGTAATTAAGTCTTTAAATTCACGCGAAAGACGAGTCTTACCAGTGCCGTTAAAAGCATAAATGAGTTGAACTTTTTTAGTGGAGCCTTTAAGTTGCTGTGCAATTTCTGTTAATGACACTCCCATACTATACCTCACTTTCTACTTTTGGAAAGCTCAAAAGCATATCTCGATAATACTCATACTGCTTTTGGCGTAACTCTATTTCATGCGGTAAGCCTTCGGTAATTGAGTTTGTTAATGCGTCGAATTTATCCAAGATAGAAACTATTCTTTCTTGTTCAGCAAGTGATTTATCTAAATTATTTGGATAAGGAATGGGTATTTTAGCTTTACTTAAACCGTTTGCATTTATTGCAGAAATTTTTCCAGAAGATATATGTTTTTTTATTTGGTCATGAAAAAATTTTGTTCTTGTAAAATAAGCTACATATTTTGGATTTAAAATACTTTTAAAAAAGAAACATGCATCATGAATTACTACACCTGTGTCACCTAACCAAGCTGTACCTTTTCCAATATCTTCAATAGTTTCTCCAGCAGCGACAATTACAACATCCCCATAGTCAGCAACCCTTAACTTTGAGGCTAAATCTTCATCAACAAAAGATTTGGCTTCCTTAGCCCATACATTGTAATGCGTATACATTTCTCCATAATGGATGCATGGGAAACCTTCTTTTTTCATGTCATTTCTTACAAATCTTTTCCCTCTTATAAACTCTCCTATGTCACCTAAAGGTTTCAATTCCACTTCATTATCTTTAAAGCTAAAAAATTGTTCGCGATAGTAGCTATATTGCTTTTTACGCGCGAACAGCTCCGCTGTAAGCTCCGCTGTAAGCTCCGCTGTAAGCTCCGTGAAATTGTCCAAAATTCGGACAATTTCACTTTGCACCTCAAGAGGTGGGATAGGAACTGAAAGTTTTTTAAATCTTGCTTTAGATACATTAAAGCGCGTAACACCATTTGCTGTCTTTGCAATTTCTTTACGCATAAAATTACTACGAAATAAATATTTTGAAAATTCTGGTGTCATCTGAATATCATTATTGAATCTTACACCAAATGAAAAACTATTTAAATAAATTTTTTCATCAAATTGAGCTGTAATGGATGAGGACATTCCTGCTTCATTTGCCGTCTCTGATGAACCTGTAAATAAGACATCGCCATATTTCACTTCATGTTGATTTTCAGAAGAAGACACTTTTACAGAATCAAGATTATCAAAGTTGATTTGTATGTTATTAAAAATATTTTTATATGAAATATATTTAGTATTACCATTATCAAAATCAGATTTACCTTTTCCAGTAAGCCCACCGTAAATTTCCGCTACTTGTCCTAACAGCTTCCATTCTACTTCAACGCCTTCAAGTAGTTTCTCCATAAAACTCGTATGACTCACGCCTCAATCTCCGCAACTATAGCATCAATCTCACTTCTTAGCTTATATATATTTTCTACTGTTGTTTTAAGCTCTGCATTCAGTTTAGCTATATCAATCACTTCACGAGTGTCTTTAGTCTCTATATACGAGCTAACCGATAAATTGTATTCGTTTTTAGCTATCGTATCGTATTCAACCGACGCAGCAAAGTATTCGATATTTTCTTTACTATCAAATGTTTTCATGATTTTTTCGATGTATTCATCGGTTAGTACATTAGTATTGGTTTGTTGCTTAAATAACTTGCTCGCGTCAATAAACTGTGTTTTATTGTCAGTTTTGTGTTTTGAAAGCACCAAGATAGTAACGGCAATTGAAGTACCAAAAAAGAGGTTGGGAGCTAAAGAGATAATGGTTTCAACATAGTTGTTATCTACCAAATATTTACGGATTTTCTGCTCTGCACCGCCACGATAAAAAATACCAGGAAAACAGACAATCGCCGCACGCCCTTTACTAGAGAGATAACTTAACGCATGTAGCACAAAAGCAAAATCCGCTTTTGATTTAGGTGCTAAAACACCAGCTGGAGCAAAACGATCATCGTTGATGAGGGTTGGATCTTCATCTCCAATCCATTTTACCGAATAAGGCGGATTAGAAACAATGGCATCAAAAGGTTTATCATCACCAAAATGTGGATCTATCAGCGTATTACCCAGCGCAAGATTAAACTTGTCGTAGTTAATGTTATGCAAAAACATATTCATGCGGGCAAGATTATAGGTGGTGTGGTTAATCTCTTGACCAAAAAAGCCATCTTCAATGATATGGGCATCAAAGTGTTTTTTAGCTTGCAGTAGTAGCGAACCTGAGCCTGCTGCAGGATCGTAGATTTTATTGACGGTTGTTTGATGATGCATAGCGAGTTGTGCAATGAGTTTCGACACATTTTGAGGAGTGAAAAACTCGCCACCTGATTTACCTGCATTGGCAGCGTAGTTAGAGATCAAAAACTCGTAGGCATCGCCAAACAGATCTATTTGGTTTTCGTGGAACTTGCCAAAACGAAGTTCTGCTACGCCTTTAAGTACCGCACTCAAACGGCTATTTTTGTCGGCAACGGTATTACCTAGACGGTTACTGGTGGTATCAAAATCGGCAAATAAACCTTTGATGTCTGGTTCAGACGGATAGCCATTGGCAGAACTTTCAATAGCGGAAAATATCTTGGCTAAATCGGTATTTAGATTGGGATTATTATTCGCATTGGCGGCAATATTTGCAAACAGCTGGCTTGGGTATATGAAATACCCTTTTGTTTTAATCGCATCGTCCTTGATTTCTGCGGTGATTACATCATCAGAAAGTGCGGCATAATTAACGCTTTCATCACCGCCTTCAATATAGCTGGAAAAATTTTCACTAATAAAACGATAAAACAAAGCACCTAACACATACTGTTTAAAATCCCAGCCATCGACTGAACCACGAACCTCATTTGCAATTTGCCAAATTTGGCGTTGTAGCTCAGCTCGCTGTTGGGTACTTGTCATTATTAAATTCCTTTTTATTTTTATAATTTATTCAAAGATAATTATTTTATCTAAGTTTATAGTAAGAATGGTTGAAATCACTTTTCGTTATGCGATTTTAAAACCCTTGTCTTTTGAGTTCTTTAGCAAATTCACTAAGCCCTCGCTCGATCTTTTCCATAGCAGAATGATTACTTACTGGAACTAGCTGAACCATACCATTTATGAAGTTAGTCTTAAAAATTTGCTCTGTTTCTTTGTGGATAAC
>NZ_JAVVFL010000166.1:0-4869 GCF_032250635.1 Sulfurimonas sp. | reverse complement strand
ATTTTGCGATTATACCCAAAATGAAATTTTAGTTTTATAAAGAGTTTTTCTCATTTAAACATTACTTTTTAAACTTCACTTCGTATAGATCTTCTCTTCTGTCTTTTAAGTTTGTAACGCCGCCGAATGTGTGAAGCTCTTTTAAGAGATCCAAGTCAACATCCGCAACAAGAATCATCTCTGTGTTCGGCGTAGATTCAGCTTTTACGCCGTTTGATGGAAAGGCAAAGTCGCAGGGAGTAAATACCGCCGATTGCGCGTACTGTATATCCATATTGCTAACCTTTGGCAGGTTTCCTACGCACCCTGCAATAGCAACGTAGCACTCATTCTCTATCGCGCGTGCCTGTGAGCAGATTCTTACTCTTGAGTAGCCGTTTTGCGTGTCTGTTAAGAACGGCACAAAGAGTATCTCCATCCCCTCTTTTGCAAGCAATCTGCCAAGCTCCGGAAATTCTGTATCATAACAGATCAGCACGCCTATCTTTCCACAGTCCGTATTGAATGTTTTAATCTCATCAGAACCTTTTAAACCCCAGATTCGCTCCTCATCCGGCGTTACATGTATCTTGGAGTATTTCTCTGTGGTACCGTCGCGTCTACATAAAAAACCTACATTGTAGAGATGCCCATCAACGAGTTCAGGCATACTTCCTGTTATGATATTTATGTTGTACGAGATAGCCAGTCTTGAGAACTCATCACGAAATCTATCCGTATAACCTGCCAGTTCTCTTATTGCCTCTGCCTCGTTTAGATGGTTATATTTTGACATGAGCGGCGCATTGAAAAACTCTGGAAAGACTGCAAAGTCGCTTCTATAATTTGATACTGCGTTTATAAAATACTCCGCCTGCTCAAGCACCTCTTCTATGTTGTTGTACGGTCTTACCTGCCACTGAATAAGACCGAGCCTAATTACGGTCTTTTGTGTCAGCGGATTTTTCTTCGGTTGAGTATAGTAGATATTACTCCAGCCCAAGAGTGCTGCATATTCACAGCTCTCCTTATCTCCTTCAAGGTAGTTTTTAACAACACGTCTTACATTAAAATCATTTGAGAGCTGAAAATTTAGTACCGAGTCATCAATCTCTTTCTCTTTTACCTTTTGAATATACTCTCTTGGTGTTATCTCGTTTGCATATTTGGAGTAATTCGGCAACCTGCCCCCAAAAATTATCCCTTTTAAGTTAAGCTCTTCGCAGAGCTCTTTTCTATAGTCGTAAAGTCTTCTTCCAATCCTTAAGCCTCGGTATTTCTTGCTTACAAAAACATCAACGCCGTAAAGAATATTGCCAAGCGGATTAAATGTGTCAAATGTGTAGTTCCCAGTTATCTGTTTATATGTATGGTTGTCTTCAAATTTGTCATAATCAACAATCAAACTAAGCGCAAATCCTGCAAATTCGCCGTCAATTCTTATGCTTACCTGACCCTTTGGAAATTTAGTAATCAATCTTGAGAGCTCTTCTTTGCTCCATGTAGAATCTTTTAAGTGTCTATACTCATCTTTCATCAACTCGGCAACTTCTTTGTAGTCATCAACCTCTAAATAGTTTAATTCTATTTTCTCTATATTTTGTAAATTCATTAAAGTCCCCTATGGTATTAAGAATCGTATTGTACTTAAAGTAATTTTACAGTTGGTTATAAAGAAGAGTAATTCAGCTTGATATCAAATAGTATCAAGCTGCTTTTAGGAGTATATTATCTTTTTAGATTATTTGTGGTCTGAAGCATTTCATCACTTGTAGTGATTACTTTTGAGTTGGAATCATATGCGCGTTGACCGGTTATAAGGTCTGTAAGTTCTACAACAAGCTCAACGTTGCTCAGCTCAACAAAACCCTGTCTAAGCACTCCAAGACCATCAAGTCCTGGAGTTCCCTCAACAGGCTGTCCTGAGCTGTCCGTCTCTATGTATAGGTTATCTCCCATGGAGTGAAGACCTGCTGGGTTTATGAAGTTGGTTAATGTAACCTGCCCTACTTGAGTTGCTTGCGTCTGCCCTGGCTGAACAACGCTTACCGTACCATCCGTTCCTATGCTAACATTTGTCGCATCAGGCGGAATTACAACCTCTGGAACCATTCTGTATCCGTCACTATTTACGATGGTTCCGTTCTCATCTATCTTAAAAGCACCGTTTCTTGAATAAACCTCTGTTCCATCGGGAAGTTCAAGTTTAAAAAAACCTTTTCCGGTTACCGCTACATCAAGTTCATTGTCAGTCTGCTTTAAACTTCCCTCTGAAAAGATCTTGTTTATCGCCGTAGGTCTAACACCAAGACCCACTTCAATTCCAGTAGGGCTTTTAGTGACATCGCTTGTAGAGGTTCCTGCATACTCCATAACTTTGTACATCAGGTCGGCAAACTCTGCGCGGGACTTTTTAAAACCGATGGTATTTACGTTGGCAATATTGTTCGCCGTCGTATCTATTTGCGTCTGCATTCCCAACATTCCGGTTGAGGCAGTATAAAGTGATTGCATCATGGTCTAAACTCCTTAAGATTTTCTGGCAATTTTTTCAATTGCATCGCGGTTCATATCGTTCATCTGTGTATCCATTGCTTTTTGATACATCCCTACCAAACGGTTTGTCTCTATAAGCTGTGTCATCATCTTTACGGCATTTACATTGCTCTTCTCTACAAAACCCTGCATAACGGCTCCGTTCTCTTCAAGGCTTACAAGCTCTTCTTTGCCGTCATATCGGTAGAGGTTGTCCCCCTCTTTTTTCAAAAAAGCTATATTGTCGGGCTGTGCTACAAAGATTTTGGCATTTTGCGCAAAATTGGCACTGTTTGGCACGTTTGCGTAAATCTGTCCATTTTTATCTATCTCAACAACGCTCTCTTCTTGGTTTAGAACTATTGGTTGTTTTGTTTCAAAGTAGTCGCTTGGAAGCACTTCATAGCCATTTTTTGTTACAAGTCTCCCCTGGTCGTCTCTTGTAAAAGAGCCGTCTCTTGTAAATCTAACCCCATCAGGCGTTTTTACCAAAAAGAAAAGCCCCTCCCTAGAGAGAGCCATATCTAGCGGATTGTTGCTCTTTTGCATGTTACCTAAAGAGTGGTCGGTATATGCGTCAACAACTTGCGGAGCCTTGTTCATAGTCCTATTTAAAAACTGTGCAGCCTCTTTAGTGTGGTTTGCATTTGGCAGTTCATCTCTAGCCTCTTTATATAGACGCATAAAGTCACCGACTATAAGATTTTCCTCTTTAAAGCCTATTGTATTTACGTTGGCAAGATTGTTTGCGATAGTATCTAAACGGTTAAACTGAGTAACCATACCTGCTGCTGCTGAGTAGTATCCGCTTTGCATAAAGTACCTTTGAACAAATATTTTCAAGTTTAAAGCAAAGTGCGTTCCATTATATAAAACACCTTGAAATTCTCGAAAAAAAGTTTTTCGTAGCTTTAGGGGGTTGTAGGGACATTTGTCCCTGCCACTAAAACGGACGCGTTCGTTTTAGTGCGTAAAACAAGGATACATTAAGGGTATTTGGGTATAATCCACCTTTGAAAAATCTTATAGACCAACAAGGTGTATTTTATATGACAGCTAAAGAACTCAACAAAGCTATCGAATCATTCTTTGCCAATCAAAAACCAAAAGAGTGTCTAACTTACGAATCATTAATTGAACTTTTTGACAAACAGCCTACTACGGCGCAGGCGGCAAGTATATTCAAGCTTGCACAAAAACATAAATCTTGCATTTATACATCATCAGAGCATGCAAAACTTCTAAATGACAAAGAAGCAGAAGCTAGAAAAAATGCTCAAAGAAAGATGATTGAAAATAACGAAACAGACAGTTTCGATATACTAAAAGAGCATGAGCTCTTAGAGTGGTCACGTTCTGACTCTCCAGTTCGTATGTATCTTCGTGAAATGGGGCAGATTCCGCTTTTAACCAAAGAAGAAGAGATAGAGATTTCCAAAAAAATCGAAGGCGGTGAGAGCATTATCATAGATGCAATATGCTCAGTTCCATACTTAATCGATTTTATTTTAGACTACAAAGAGCCTCTTATAAACCGTGAAAGAAGAGTAAAAGAGCTCTTCAAAAGTTTTGAAGATGAAAAAGATGACGAGAACGATGACTCTGACAACAATGATGATGACAATGAAGATACAGAAGAAGAAACTGTTGAAAAAACATTTACAGTCAAAGATAAAACTAGAGTTGAAAAGGTTACTACAAGCTTTAAAGCTTTAGAAAAAGCTAAAAAAGAGTGGGTAAAACTAGCCGAAAAAGCACCTGAAAATCTTGACGGCGAACTTACTCAGGATATCATCCAGTACTTTTTATCAGTTACATACAAAAAAGGTATTTTAAAAGAGAAGTTACTAGATCTTGGTCCAACATCTAAACTTATCAATGAACTTGTAAAAGCAATGGAGACAGCGCTTAAGAGTGATGAGGGCTACGACAAAGAGCTCAAAAGATTGGAGTATAAACTTCCTCTGTTTAACTCGACACTAAAAGCAAATCATAAAGTTTTAGTTGAGAAAATTTGCGATTTAAATAAAGAAGATATCGCCGCTATGGTTCCAGAAGCTACTATGGTCAGCACGTACATGGAGATAAAGAAACTTGTTCAAACTAAAGAGGCGTCAAAAAATAGTTTTGATATGGAGCCGGAAAAACTCGCAGATATTTTAGAGCAGATTAAACGCGGTAAAAACATCTCTGAAATCTCAAAAACTAAGATGGCAAAATCAAACCTAAGACTTGTCGTCTCCATTGCAAAGAGATATACAAATCGCGGTCTTCCATTTCTTGATCTTATCCAAGAGGGAAATATCGGTCTTATGAAAGCTGTTGACAAGTTTGAGTACCAAAAAGGGTATAAGT
>NZ_JAVVFL010000165.1:0-4887 GCF_032250635.1 Sulfurimonas sp. | reverse complement strand
GCTCATCAAGAGTAAGCGTGGATGTGGTTGGATTGTTTGGAAAGTTTAAAATCACAAGATGACATTCAGATAATTTCTCTTCATCAATCAGAGGCTTAAAGTTGTTCTTCTCTGTAAGATTGAGATATATCGTCTTTGCTCTTGAAGCAATAGCGGCTCCCTCATAAATCTGATAAAAAGGGTTTGTAAAAGCGATAGCCGGCTCTTTTTTGTCAAAAAGAAGAAATTGTGGAAAGTTAAAAAGAACCTCTCTTGTACCAAAAGTAGGGATAATCTGATCGTTAGTGAGCTCTACGCCGAACCTTTTTGCAACAAACTCTCTTTGAGCCTCTCTTAAGCTCTCTTCTCCTGCGGTTTTAGGGTATCTTCTAAGAAGTGAAGCATTGTCACAGAGTGCTTTTTGTATAAAATCGGGAGTTTCAAATTGCGGTTCACCGATTGTTAAAGCTAACGACTCATATTTGTCGTTTGGCGCAATATCTTTAAGTAAATTATTTAGTTTTTCAAATGGATATAATTCAAATTTCATAGTTTTTAGCGCCTTTAATAGTAGTCACAATTATATCCAAAATCATTAAAAGAGAGGTTAATGACTGTCAAACTCTTCTAGGCATGAGGCTTCCCCCTCTGAGACTCTACAATATTTGGAATTCTTTTCAAAAGTTATCATATATGGGCGCTGCGACATGTCGAGAGTTTTGGCAACCTCTGCGATTTCACTCAGCGCATCTATAGTGCTTTGTCTAGCTTTAAAGTTGCTAAGATCCACCTCCTCTTCATATATCATAATCTCCGTAAGTGTCTCTTTTGGGTCTGCAGATTCATATATATACTGCATTGTTTTTTCAGAGTCCAGACGCGGTAATCTGTACAAAAAAATGTGGTATGTGCTGGAGAGCTGCAGCATTTTATTTTCATCTATCTTTTTCATAAGACTACGTGAATATTTGCATAGAGGATCAACAAAAACATAAATATCACTCTCTTTACCGCTTCCAAACTTGATGGCATGTCTTGCTATTGATTCAAGACTCTCTTTTGGTTTTTGCGTTATGCTAAAAACATCTGCTGCGCTAAGATTAAAAATTAAGAGAAAAATAGATAAAAACTTCATGTATATCCTTATGTTTTTGGAAGAGAGAATTTTTGCGTTATCAGCTCGCCTTCGTTGTTAAAAAAGAGGTAGTAGAGCCAATCTTTTTTTACACTTAAACCGGCTAAGTACCTAAGTGCTAGATTTGCTTGCAGGGAAGCAATGTGCATCACTATTGGAGCGGTAATCCCAGCTGGAGTTTTTGATGTAATCTTAAAAGCATCTCTAAAAGATGACTCTTTAAAAAAACAGACCTGCCCGTGAAAAGCCTCAACGCTTCCATATATCCAAGGCAAATCTTTACCTCTGCAGTAGTCGTTTATCTCTGCGCGAGTTGGAAGATTGTCTGTCGCATCGATTATTAGATCAACCTCTATATTTTTTTCGCACCACTCGCTAAAGTTGCCCTCATGAGCAACTGCTTTTACAAAAGGGCATCTCTGCTCTATAAGCTCACAATTTACAACTGCTTTGTTTTTCCCCTCGTCACCCATCTTAAAGGCGATCTGTCGGTGGATATTGTGCAGGGAGACTTCATCAAAATCTATCATATGAATCTCGCCAATACCGCTTGCGCCCAAAGCAAAGGCCAAAGAGCTTCCAAGCCCGCCTGCACCTACTATTGCTATCTTTTTTTGCTGTAACTCTCTTTGGGTATCTTCCCCCCAAAGCTGAACTTGACGGTGAAAATACTCCATCATAGAGAGCTCCTTTTGTGTATTATCTCTTTAAAACCCCAAAACTTTCTCGCCTTTAGTACTTCAGAGTGCTGCATATCGACGATCATAAGCTCCTCTTTATTACCCAAGTGCTCAAGAAGTTCTCCGTTTGGCGAAGCTAGAAGCGAATCACCGTAAAAATGCCATGTAAAGCCATCCTCACTATACTCGCCAATTCTGTTTGCTCTTAAAATATAACAGTTGTGGGTAAATGCGCGTGAGAGTATAAGCGCTTTCCATCTCTCAAAGGAGTCAAAAGTAGAGACACTCGGCAGTAAAATACAATCTATATTTTTAGAAGTCAAATCTTTAAATATTATATCAAAATGGAGTTCAAATCCGCTCATGACTCCAAATTTAAATCCATCTATATTAAATATCAACGGAGATTCAATGGCTTTTTGTTCGTTTGCAAAAAACTTCTCTTCGTTCCAGTGCGGGTAGTTTATGAGAAGCTGCTGCTGGTAGTAAGATGTAGAGTAGGGTGCAAATTTTGCGATACTTTTGTACGTTTTGCCTCTTTTTACGATAATAATCGGAGCGATAATGGTAATCCCATAGGTTTCACTGAGCTCTCTTAGCACTTTTATTTGATGCTCTGAGTGCTCTTTTATCATAGTTGCTGAGAGAGTTTGAAGCTCTTTGAAAAAAGGGTTGAGTATATACTCCCCCAAAAGTAAAACTTTTACTCCCTGCTTGGAAGCGATTCGGATATAGTTGTAGAGCTTCGTTGAGCTCATTCCCTGCGCACTAAGTTGAAGTACCGCGGCGCGCAACTACTCTCCCTTTATTTGCGTAATTTTAATCTCTGCTTCTTCGAGTATTTTCTGCGCCTCTGCTAACTCTTTCATCCCTTTTTCGTACGCTTTTACACTCTCTGAGAGTGTAATTTCAGGATTCATTAAAGTTTCTAAAATCTTCTTAGCATTTTGCAGTTTTGACTCAAAATTTTCGGTTTCTTTAGGAGTAAAATCTTCTGTTTCTTTAGCCATTTAACACATCCTCTATATATTTTTCAAATTTATCAACTTCTACCAAAAAGGAGTCATGCCCATAGTCGCTCTGGACATCAAGATAGTTGTGGTTTTTATACCCTATGGCAGTAAGTGTATCGCTAATTTCCTTCATCTCGTAATTTCTAAAGAGCAGATCGTTACTAAAGCTAATAAGATGAAGTTCTGTATTTATCTTCTGTAGAGCTTCGCTTAAAGAGTCAAATCCGCGGGAGAGGTCATAGATGTTTATCGCTTTTGTGATATAGAGATAAGAGAGCGGATCAAACCATTTTGTAAAGTTGTAGCCGTTGTACTCTAAATACATCTCTATTTGAAACTTGCCGAAAAGCTCGTAGAGACCATCGGTGCTTTTGTACTCTCTGCCGAATTTGCTCTGCATCGATTCAGGGGAGAGAAAGCTTATGTGTCCTGCCATTCTGCCAACTGCCATGCCGAATAATCCGTTAGCAGCTATCTCCTTGCTCTCATAGTAGCCACCCTTAAAATCGGGATCTTTTAGTATTGCCTCTTGAGATATTTTGTTAAAGGCAATAGCCCAAGGCTGCGTTGCATGCGTTGTTGCCAAAGAGATGATTTTTGAAGCAAAATCAGGGTAGTGAATGGCAAAATGAAGTGCTTGCATACCGCCCATTGAACCGCCGATAATTGCATGAACACTGTGGATACCGAGTTTGTCAAAAAGAATTCTTTGCGCTTTTACCATGTCTTTTATGGTAATAACCGGAAATTTATATCGGTATGGATTTTGATGCGGGTGCTGTGCGCTCATAGGTCCCGTTGAGCCAAAACAGCTGCCAAGAACATTTGTGCATATTACGAAATATTTGTCGGTGTCCACTGCTTTGCCGCTGCCGATAAGGTTGTCCCACCATCCCGCTTTTTTATCTCCATCATAAGTTCCCGCACAGTGATGAGAACCTGTAAGAGCATGGCAGATAACTATGACGTTGCTTTTATCAACGTTAAGTTTCCCGTAAGTTTCGTAAGTTATATCGTATGGTTCTAATATACGTCCGCTCTCAAGGTAGAGCGGGTTTGTGAAATGTTCTGTGTATGTCTTTAAGTTTAATGACAAATTTACGCCTCTAGCGCCTGTTTGATATCTGCTACTAAATCCCTAATGCTCTCTAGTCCGCAAGAGATTCTAATAAGCCCCGATGGAACTCCACAAGCAATCAACTCTTTTTCATTTAACTGCTGATGGGTTGTTGAAGCAGGATGTGTAATGATAGACTTCGAATCCCCGATGTTTACAACAAGGGAGTAGAGCTTAGTTGCATTGACTATTTTTACAGCCTCATCAAGAGAGCTCACTTCAAAGCTTAGCAGTCCGCTGCAGGCACCATTTTCAAAATACTTTTGAGCATTTTTATAGTTTGCGTTGCTTTTTAATCCCGGATAGTTTACTTTTTTAACCTTTGGATGTGACTCTAAAAACTCTGCTAATTCAAGTGCATTTTTAGAGTGTTCTCTCATGCGAAGAGAGAGAGTTTCAATCCCTTGAATAAAGAGCCATGAGTTAAAAGGAGATACGACAGCACCCAAATCACGAAGAAGTGAAAGACGAGCGCGAAGCGTAAACGGTGGAAGCGGCACCTCTACATAAACTAGACCGTGGTAAGAGTTATCAGGCTCATTAAAGTGAGCGTAGCGAGGATTTGCTTTTAATTTCTCAACCAAACCTTTTCTCTCAACCAAAATACCGCCGATTGCAAGACCTTGTCCTGTTGTATATTTGCTTGCGCTATGAACTGTTATATCAGCTCCATGCTCAAACGGACGGCATAAAACTGGAGTTGCTACAGTGTTGTCAACTACCGTTAAAATCCCATATTTGTTTGCGATTTTAGTAATTGTTTCAATGTCTGCTACATCGATGCTTGGGTTTGTCAAAGACTCAAAAAAGATAACTTTTGTCTTCTCGTCTATTAGCTTCTCCATAGCATTAGTGTCATGAACATCAAAAAATCTAGCTTCAATTCCAAATCTTTTTAGCGTGTGAGCAGTTTGAGTCAGAGTTCCGCCGTAGAGTTGTCTAGCGCAAACTATGTTGTCTCCG
>NZ_JAVVFL010000004.1:0-28431 GCF_032250635.1 Sulfurimonas sp. | reverse complement strand
GTGCGAACGTTTTGGATTGACTTCAAGGGTAACTGTCTCGTTTGCGTCATTTGATATAACAAGAGAGTCAACTGCGGCAAAATCGGCTTCAACAACCACTGAAGCAAGACTCTCCTCTTTTATCTCTTTATCATATGGGTTTACGATGGTAAATGCCTCTGCGCTACTCAAAAAGAGCAGCAGAAAAAGGGTTGCAAAAGTTCTCATTTTTTCACCTCATCAAATCTCTTTTTTAGAAAAAACGGGCGATTTGAGGCGTGAGGTGTATGGCAATCTATGCATAAAGATCCATAGCTTGTACCCGCACATGCAGAGTTTTGGCTCTGTAACGTTTCCATATCTTTACTCTTGTGGCATCCCAGGCATATCTCATTTACATCCTTGCGGATAAACATACTGTAAGGACCTGAATGCGGATTGTGGCACTTGTCACAGTGCCCTGCATCCAAAGGCTCATGGCGATATTTCGCGCTGCTCCAAAGCTCCTGATTCTCTTTATGGCACTCAAAACATGAGGCATCCATGGGCTCTTTCGTCAAATATTTTGATACGCCCTTTTTGCTCTCTTGATGGCAGCTTGTGCATAACCAGTTTGCCGAGGGAGCATGGGCATACTTCTGGCTGTTTATATTTTTGTGGCATCCGTAACAGTTTGATTTTGTAATATCCTCAAATGCTACGTTCTCAACCTCATTTACGCTCATATCGTGACATTTGGCACATAGTTTCTCATTCTCATCGTTATGAAAATAGCTTTTACTATACTCTTTGGGCGGGTATCTAAACTGATGATAGAGCTGTGAGGAGACATAAACACTTCTGCTCTCTTCACTCACTAAAACACCCTCTTTGTAGGCACGTACCAGAACCATGTTTTCACCTAATGTAAGTGAGATATTTACGCACGCCGTACTCTCAGACCTGCTTAAATCTAGACTCTTCATATCGGGGAATACGCCCACTTCTACAGCATCAAGGCGTTTCTTATCAATGCCCAAAACAACATTTAAGGTCAGTTCGGTTTGAAGAGTGTTCTCTTTTGGAGTGATTACCTGCACAAAAGAGCCCTCTGCAAAAGAGCCCTCTGCAAAAGCGCTCATAAAAAATATAGAGAGTATCACTGCGGCTTTTGCAAAGAGATTAAGAGGTCTCACTTTCCGATACCTTTTGGATTTACACGGTCATAAGCGAACTCTTTATGACAAGCAGGTGCACAGGAACCTCCCTCTGGAGTCTCAATAAATCTGAGCGGGAACTTGATCCCGTTAAAATCCGTATAGTCACGAATAAGATGCGAGTATTTGGAGGCGTGCTCGTCGTGACAAGCTCTACATGAGCGCCCTTTTCTGTCATTTACGTGCAGATGATGCAGGTTCACCTCTCCGTCTCTAAATGCCGTAATATTGTGCTCATCTGATGCTATGAACTGCTTGGTTATTTTCTTCTCGCTGTGACACTCAAAACAGAAGAAATCTTTATTCTCCAAATCCGCATAAAAGTTTTTGGTAAAAGACTTTCTTAATATACTAAAGTTATCCGAGCCGTGCGGATCGTGGCAGGCTGAACACCCGCCCTCTTTTTTGACATCTTTTATAGGTTTGTGCCAGTTCGGGTTCTCATCCAGATGTTTTTTCATATTCATCAGCATTCCGCCGTCCTCATCAGACTTAACCTCTTTGTCATGACAGCTCAAACATAGGGCAACAGGCTCTTTGTTTAAGAGCTTCTTCTCTTTTGTCGCATGCGGATTATGGCACTCCAGACATCTTTTTTTGCTTGTGTTTACGCCGCCGTGTTTAAAGTTTGAGTGCTTGGTTTTTTCCCCTATCTCATCATGACAGTCAAGGCAGAGATCCATTTTAGCATCCATATAGAGAAGCGATTTATGATCCGCTGTATGCGCATCGTGGCACTCCAGACAGCTTTTCTCAACTATAGGTTTATGCTTTGTCTCTAAGTTCATATCGACAAATAGTTTTTTTGCTTTTGCTGTAAACGTGCTCTTTTTGTCATGGCACTTCATACAGAGATCGTTTGTCGACTCAGCTTTTAAGAGCATCCTGATATTTGACTGATGCGGATCATGACAGTCGGTACATCTTCCCTCTTTTACAGGCAGATGGTCAAACTCTTTTGTATAACGGGTTTTATGGCACTCATAACAAACATCAGCAATCTCTTTTTGGACAAGCGCCCCCGGCTTTTTGCTGCTTGTATCGTGACAAATCTGACAAGCTCCCATCTTAAAAGGTTCGTGCAGATATGCTTTGAGAGGCTTAAACTTGTCCGGAAGATCCTCCAGTTTGACAATCTTTGCCTCTCTTGCTTGGGCTTTGTTATGCTGCGGCTTCTCCTCATCCCGTATCTCATCTGCTTTTATCTGAGCCGGTGCCATAGGCGTTTTAGAAGCAGCCAACTCCTTTTTCTTATCTATAGAGCTTTTTATCTCTTTTGAAATTTTTGAAATATTTATCTCTTTGAGTTCATCATCACTTATAACTATATCTACCTCTTCGTAAGCATGTTTCGCATTTTTCATCGCTTCTGCTATATTGCCCATAACAACGACAAGACGACCGAGCTTCTCGCCGACGCTGTATGTCTGAAAAAGATATGCAAAAATAGAGAGTAGAACCAATGCGCCCAATAACTTCGAGATATTTTTTTTCAAATTAGCGCCTTTTACTTTATAAACTCGCCGACCGGGCACTTCTGTTCAGTCACTTTATCACGAAGGAGCTTCTCTCTGTCTGCGTGGTGCGGACTGTGGCACTTGTTACAATCAAGCGCTTCCATTCTCTCATCAATCTTGGACTCAGGTTCGTGACACTTAAAGCAGAGTTCAGAGACACTTCTGGTAATAATGGCTGCAGGCTTAGATCGTTTTGGCGCATGACAAACTCCGCAAGCTCCCATGTTAAAGGGCGGATGACCATACTTTTTAAAGGGTCTTAGAGCCTTTGGCAGCTCTTTTTCATCTATTTCGCTTGTAGAGCCCGTATTTGCCTCTATATACTCTTTGTCCATAAGCTCCAATGAGCGAGGGTCTCCATGAGGAGCATTTGCAAGAGAGATTGCAATATTTTTAGATACTGTGCCCAGACGCCCCAATTTTTCAGCAACGCCCAAAACAACGAAGAGTATTGCAACCAAAGCAACGATACCGACTATTATAGAGATTTTAATATATTTTTTTTCCATCATCAGCCCCTAATGCTCTGCGTTCTCTTCTTCATCCATAACCTCACTAGGTCTTGGAGGAAGATGTTTTTCCAGCTGGTAATGCCCTACATGTTTGTGGCAGTCCACACACTTGGCGCTCTCTTTCTTTCCATCATCTCCGCTTACAACAAGTTTTTTGGCAAAGTATGCTTTATGGGCGGTAAATGCTTTCTTGTTCGGTCTTGTTCCAAGAAGCAGATTCTCATGACAATGAAGACAAGCTGAGTCGTAGACCCAGTTGCGTCTCTCCTCACGCTTCTCATGCCAATCTATCTTTGAGGTATCATGAGTAGTCTCTACCCAGACATCCCACAGTCCCGTTTTTACCTTCTGCACCAAATATCCCGCCGTCGATTTATGAGGCAGATGGCAATCAGCACAAGTCGCCATTATACCGCTCTCTCCGTAGCCTCCGTGAACACTGTTTCTATATGCAGCTGCCATCGGTTTCATCGAGTGGCATGAGCCGCAAAAATTTACGTCAGATGTATGCTTAACAGCAACAACCGTAAAAAAAGATGTCCCCATCCCTATAAGCACCCCTGCCACTACTATACCTACTATTGCCATCAGACCAAAAGAGTATCTTCTCTTTGTCTCTTTCATATCTTTAATTATCACTTTTTCTTCTTCCATTTCATATATCCTTCCTGCAATTATTAAACTTTTTTGATTAATTTAAACTAAATAATTATCAAAAGAATAAATTTTGTTTGAATGTGATGTTTTTGTGATGTTTTCCTATAGAATCTTAATAATAAATATAATATTTTTATATAATAATCTCTATTTTAATAATAATTAATTATTATACACACTAAGAAAACTATAGGCACTTATTTAAGAAATAAATTTGATAACAGCTGATATAATAACCCAAATTGTGAAGCAATTATACAAAGGGATAAAAATGAAAAAAGTACTATTTGCTATTATATTAAGCCTTTCGCTGACCGTAAATTGGGCGATGGCTGCAGAAAAATTCGACATGAACAAAAAAGCTTTTATGTCTGTTAAAGTAAAAGCCAACGAAGGTGAAGCAAATAGTCAATTTGCGCTAGGAGGGATGTATTATCAAGGAATCGTAACCAAAAAAGATCACGCTATGGCGGCAAAAATGTACCATAAAGCTGCAGATCAAGGTCACATAAAAGCTATGTACAACCTTGCCGTTATGTACCATAAGGGTGATGGAGTAACTCAAAGCGACGAGGAGGCTATCTCCCTTTTTACTAAAGCCGCAAAGAGCGGAGACCAAAAATCAGCTCTTCATCTAGCAGATCTCTACTATAAAGGCGAAGGCACACAGAAAAATTATGCAAAAGCATTTCCACTTTACAAGCAGGTTGCAGATGCGGGTTATCCGTTGGCACAAAGCAAAGTGGGTCTGATGTACAAACATGGAACAGGCGTCAAAAAAGATCTTGAAAAAGCAAAAGAGTACCTAAGCAAGTCTGCGATGCAGAGTTGCGGTGATGCACAATACATACTTGGCAAGATGTATCTTGAAGGAGATGGCGTAGAAATGGACAAAGAAGAGGCTGAATCTCTTCTAAAAGAGGCATATCTTAATGGTCACTATGAAGCCAAAGAGATTTTAGACCGCGAGCAGTGGGAAGCAGAGCCTCATACTACAATACTGCCTCAGGAGTAGAAGATGAAAAAAATAGTAATTATTCTAATCTCGATTGCTTGTGTTGCCTCTGCAACGCAGCTATTTGATAGATGCGGCACATGTCATGGTCAAAAGGGCGAGAGGCACTCTCTAAACCTTACTAAAAGCATCGCGGGTATGAATGCAAAAGATGTAACGACGATACTAAAAGAGTACAGAGCAGGAGAGAGAGACACATACGGGCTTGGAAGCATGATGCAAGGGCAAGCCAAAAAACTCTCGGATGCAAATATTAAAGAGCTCTCTGAGTATATTGCTTCTCTTCCTCCCGTGGTTGAAGTTGCGACAAAACCTAAACTTACAAAAGATATGACGACCGAAGAGATCTTTGCAAAATGTGCAATATGCCACGGTCAAAAAGGAGAGAAAAAATCGCTAGGTGTGAGCAGACCTATTGCCGGACTAAGTGCTGTTGAAATCGTAAAAGATCTAAAAGAGTATAAAGCAGGCACAAGAGATACGTATGGTCAAGGTGCTATGATGAAAGGTCAGGCAACAAAACTGAGTGATGATCAGATGAATGCCGTTGCTATCTTGATTGAAGCGCTTCCTCCCGTTAAAACAGAGGAGCAAAAAAGTGCCGAAGAGAGAGCAAAAAAAATAACTCAGGAGGAGATAGATTACAATAACTTTATGGCAGAGTACTTCAGAACAAGCAAGAACCCAAATGAAACATTTGAAGCAGCAAAAAAAAGATATCTAGAGCATAAAAAAATATTAAAGGAACAAAATGAACAAAATATCAGTAGCAATTAGTGTTGCCGCACTTTTAATGTACGGATGCAGCGACAAGCCAAAAGAGCAAGAGCAAAGCAGTGCAACTCAAAAGAGTCAAAGCGCAACAACTCCCTCAAGCGGAACAATTTACGGTGCAAATGCACAACAAACAGAAGCAACGGCACCATCAGAAGGTGATGTCCAGCTAAATACTAAACATGTAGCAAACGTTCTTGAAACTATGAACGGAGGCGGTTATACTTATGCCAAAGTTGATGAAGATGGCAATATCTACTGGATTGCAGGACCTCAAGTAAATATCGCTGTAGGAACTAGGATCTCATTTTTAGAGCAGATGGTCATGAGTGACTTTACAAGTAAAGCTCTCAACAAACAGTTTGACCAGCTTGTATTTGTAAGCGCTATTGTGCCTGCTGATGGATCTGCATCAACTGCACCTGAACAAACACTAACTCTTGATGATGCCCATGCAAACTGTGACCACTCTAAAGAGGCAACACCTACGCAGATACAGCAAGATGCCCCAACTGTCGTCTCTGTTGCTAAAAATGCAGACGGTTACACTATAGAAGAGCTCTATGCAAAAAAAGATACACTTAAAGACAAAAACATAAAACTCAATGCAAAAGTGGTAAAAGTATCTAAAAATATTATGGGTAAAGATTGGATACATCTCCAGGATGGTTCAGGAGCTGCCGGAACTAATGATATCATTGCTACAGCCGTAAACTCGACTATTCAGGTCGGTGATACCGTCACAACTGAGGGCATTATCAAAACAGATATTGATCTCGGTTACGGTTATAACTTCTCGGTTCTTATTGAAGAAGCTAAGTTTACCTCTTTATAACATATTTGACATCTTTTTTAAAAGATGTCAAACCTCACTATTTCTTTAACGGAAAATCTTTAAAAAGCTCAGATATAACTCTGTTTAAATAATCACTCTTCTCTTTCTGCGTATAATCTTTTGAGAGCTCATCTCTTGCTATTCCCTGCCAAACTACTCTGTTTTCTTTGACATTAAAAACCTCTAGGATTAACCTGCCCTCTTCATACTCATTTGTTCTTGTGGTAACCCTTACATCAGGCTCCATCACCATCGCACCCGAAGCATAGGTACCAGGATAAGCGCCTATAGGTCTGATTGCTCCAAGATACATATATGGAACAGGTCTGATACCTATAGTTTCATAGTTTGTCTCTACTTGCGACTTCTGCTGGACATCAAGATGCATTATGACGTAGAAATCTGCAGCGCTTTTCTCTACGTTTTCATAGCCTTTATTCTTCATGTAGGCAGTTACCTGTCTGCTTATTCTGTCTCTGCTGAAATCTCTTCCATCATTTTGGTTTTTATAGACAACCGCAAATGATGACAAAGCAGAGAAATCATGCTTATCATCATAATCAACCTGCACCTCCAGCGTAGAACACCCGCTCATAAAAATAGCTGCTGCCAGCGCAATAAACCATCTCTTCATAATACACCTCCCAATAAGTCTATTTTTCCTTTAAAGGCTTTACCTTAACCAACTTGTCGCGGTTAAACGATGCCGCAACAACTACAAGTGCAATAACGGCAATAACGTAGTATATCCACTCCGGAATCGGAACCGGATCACCTGCTGCGTATGAGTGCATGCCAGAGAGGTAGTAGTTAACGCCAAAGTAGGTCATAATGACCGAAGAGTACGCGATAACCGATACTACATTATATAAAAAGTTAGACTTTAGCATAGGCACAAAGCGCATATGTGTCGCAAAGACATAAACCGCTATAGTTACTATTGTCCATGTCTCTTTTGGGTCCCATCCCCAGTAGCGCCCCCACGATTCGTTTGCCCACACGCCGCCTATGAAGTTTCCAATAGTTAAAAGCGATAATCCAACTATCATAGACATCTGGCTAATGCGTGCCGACTCCATTATATTAACGCTAATCTGCTCACGCTTGCTCTCATTTCCAAGCATTATATAAAATATGAGCGATATAAATCCAAGCAGCGTACTAAGCCCCAAAAAGCCGTAACTCGCAGTTATTACAGATACATGCACCGTCAGCCAGTTTGATTTTAAAACGGGCACCATTGTCGTTATCTGCGGGTCAAGCCAGCTCAGATGCGCTACAAAGAGCGTAATGCCTGCAAAAAGTCCTGTCGTTGCCACGGCAAGCTCCGAAGATCTTGCAAACAGAATTCCCGCCAAGATAATACTCCAAGAGATGTAGAGCATCGCTTCATATCCATTGCTCCAAGGAGCATGTCCCGCTACATACCATCTAAGCCCTAGAGCAAACGTATGAACCACAAAAGCTACCACAAACAGAACAAGAATAACACGCATAGTAGTTGTCAGGTTTAAGTTTGGTTTTGCCAAACGAACAAATATAAGCACAAGCAAAATAAGTCCCGAAAAGAGATAAATAGGGTATAGACGCTCAAATAGTTTAAGCTTGTTATAGAGCAGCTCCGCCTTTACAACAGTGTTGTTTGCTATTAGATCAGGGTTTATTTTGCGCTGATACTCTTTTATGTCATCTATCGCTTTATCAGCACCACTCCAGTCACCGTTTTGCAGACCGTTTGAGAGCCCCAAAGAGTTATTTCTAAGAAGATTTAGAACCTCTTGAGCAGCTTCGGGAGGGAAGGTCTCGAGTGCCTCTTGCGGGTAGTACCATTTTTTACTCGCATCTCCTTTTAGGGGAAAGACCTTCATAAAACGGCCTGAATAGACCATATAGGCAACATTTACCCTCTCATCAAGCTTGATAAGCTCTTTTTCAAATGTCCCTCTCTCTGCGGGGCGTTTTCTAAGCGCCTCTTCTGCGTGTGCGCCGAGTATATACTGACCACGTTCGTCAAACGCTCTTTCGTAGGCGAAAGCATTCTGTGACTCTTGCAGACCAAGCAACTTCTTTAACTCAGGATGAAAGACCTTTATCATGTCGACGCTCTTCCATGCATCCGGATTTGTCGCCATACCGAGTATTATCTGGTTATGACTCTGCCCAAAGAGAGTGTTTTTGCCCGTTATCTTGTTTAGATACTCCATGCTCAAAGTATCAAGCGGTTTTATCCTTCCATCAAGGCTCTGAACAAGCAGAGTACCGAAGTGGTGGGCATGAGCTTTATCTATCTTCTTAATACTATCCGCATCAACCGATGATGCCGCTAGAGGTGTGCCGCTAAAAATAGAGAGCGCAAAAAACAGAGCAGCAGCCCAAGCCGAAGCCTTATACTCGTACTTCATGCGTGCCAACTTTCCAAAATAACTATACGGATTTAAAACATTCAGAACCATTCCTATAGCCAGCATTAAATATCCCAAATATGTAGGCCATTTTCCCGGATCATGATTGACCGAGAGTATAGTTCCTTTTTCATCTTTGTCGTAAGATGATTGGAAAAATAGAAATCCGCCGTAATCAAGAACGTTATTCATAAATATTTTATAGTCCATCTTCACACTGTTTTTTTCATCAATAAGCGTTATATAACTCTCATACGAAGAAGGGCTCATTGAGCCTGGATATTTATCCATAACAAAATCGTTTAGCTTAAGAGCGAAGGGCAACTCAAGTATCTTTGCTCCCCACTCCAGAGTAAGCTCCATATCCTCAAAAGCAAGCACTTCTGTAAAACCTTGATAACGCTTGCCTTTTCCCATAAGTGCGACTTCACGCTTCTGCCCATCATACTCCACATCTACTATAAGTGCGGAGAGAGCATTTTCATCCATCTTTAGATCTTGCTTTGCAGTTTTTCTATACTCCTCTTGGCTTATAACTTTTACCACACCTTTCTCATAAACTTCTTTGGCAACTACCTGAACGCCTCTGACATTGTAAAGCTGCCCTGCATCAAATGGATACTCCATTCCCGCCTTGTAAACTCCACTTGATTGATCACTCATTTTTGTCCAGCTCACATCAACATTTGATACAAAAGTTATACCGCTTGGAGAGCTCATAATATAAAGTGCTGGCTTATGCGCCTGCACCTCTTTATCAAAATAAACTGCCAAAGGCCCGACATCAAAAAACTCTCCACTGCTTATAGAGTACCTCTCAGGTCCTTGCGGTGCCATAATAACAAGTCCTGCAATGGGCTTTCCGTTTGGGTCTTCTACCACCTTCTTTACCGCTTTTGCTATAAAATCTTTATATGAGACACTAAGCTTTTTCCCCTCAATATCCAAAGATTCACTAAAGCTTCTTCCACCAAGTTCCGACATATAAACCACTTCATGCTTTATGAACTCTTTATCCCCTTTTTTTGCCTCTATCTGCAAAAACGCATCGGAGGAGATCATCTTCTGCTCAGTTACGCCTTCGCGAATGTGCATAACTCCCTCATAACCAAAGTATCTCGTTAACCCTGAACCGAGGAGTATAACGATAAAACCGGCATGAAAAATAAATGTCGGTAACTTCTTTTTTTGGTACATCTTATAACGGATAATATTTCCCAATATGCTTATTCCAAGCAGTATTTGAACCGCTTCAAACCATCTGCTGGCATAAATGACAGCCCATGAGGTATTTACCCCATAGTCATTCTCTATAAACGTTCCTACGGCACTTGCAGCACCAAATATTAGAATCAAAACAACCATTAATTTCATCGAAATTAAAAACGACCAAATTCTACTAATGTAACTCATATTTTTCCTTGAGAGTGATAAAGATGCTTCAAAGTAATATAATACTTTGTAATATCTTATGAAATTTTAGTTTAGCACAGAGATACAACACCACGGTTAATGGGTTGCTATTTTACCTTTAGAATTTCCCCCTGATGTATCATCAAGAGGCTTCTCCTTTTTCTCATCCACGGAAGGCTCATGCGTATCTGGTTTTACAAAAGTCTCTTCTTGAAGATTTTCAACAGCGATGATCATCCACTGTCCGTGATGTTTTTTTAGCGTATATTTTACTTTGTAAAAAATGGTTGTAGGCTTAAGCGCATAGTCTCTCTTTACCAAATCCGCATAGGCATATGTCCAGTTCTCCAAAGTTCTTATCGTTGCGTTCTCTTCGTTGTAAGCTATCGGAGAGAATCTAAGGTCATTTATCTCTGCAACCATTGCAAGGTTGCTAAATTTCCAAGAGTCCGCCCATACCATCACCTTAAAATAGAGCTCTTGGGGGAGCATATCTTTTAAAAGCTTTGTATTGCCGCTTTTAGTCATCTTGATAATCCCATAGTTGTACTTTAGTAGAGCATCTTTTATGCGCTTGTCATCATTTACATTGGAAGTTGCAAAGCAAAACGGAACCAAAAGAAAAAACAGTATTAAAATCCTCATCATCTTTTCTCCGTCACGGCATCAAGTTAGCGTCATATCCGCCGGCATTAGTACCATGACACATACCGCCGCCTGCATGCGATGAGTAAACATCATTAGAATCGACCATCGTATATGCATTTTTGCGATATCCACCTACAGTTGCAAGCTTATTTCCACCGTAATTATATGGAGCAGGAAAAGAACTGTACCCAAATAATCTAGAGAGAGGTGAACCATGAGGTATAGCTACATGGCACTGTACACACTGGAACCCTCTGTTTGCCATCCTGTTCCACCAATCCGTATGCGGTCTGTCAGGGTCATGGCAGTTCTTGCAAAAGAGCCCAGCATCAGTATTGTTTTTTAAATCATCCATGGTATAGAGCGTAACGCCGTCGGGCTTCATGGGCCAGTACTGATTTACACCTTTTAAAATATATTTAAGATTTGAACCATGTGGACCCTTAGGATCTCCCCCAAGTTCGTTATCGGCACCGTGACAGTCAGAGCAATACATAGTGTTTAGCCCTGGATTCTCTTTCCACGGCGTCCATAGCTGAGTAGTGTCAAGCTCTTTTGGAGCGTAGCTTCCGGTACGTGCAAGCTGGTTTATAACAACTGGGTGACCTGATTTGTTGTTTATGTTCATCTCCCATGCCACATCAGTCAAAGGAGTAACCAAATCACTTGGAGAGACATATCCTGAGGTATTAACTCCATTAACTGCGTCACCTATTCCCCAGTAAGAGTGACATTTAAAACAGATCTGGTACTCCTTCTCCGCACTCTCCATCGTCGTAAAAGTAGTAGGCTGTGTCCAAGCAGTCGGCCATGTTGGCTCAATGCCCGTAACACCCTGAAGCACATTAGATACAAGGTTTGTCGAAGCTCCCGGAGCTCCATACCATGAACCATCTACTATGTGTGTACCCGCACGAGCACGGTGAGGGTTGTGACAATCCATACATACCGCGTGTTTATTAGTTGCCCAGTCCATGCCTTTATATCCAAGCGGATCCGGATTTCCGGTTCCATAGAGCGCATCTAGGTTTGTATGCTGTGTTCCTGGAAGGTTGTCTTCTGCCAAAACAGGATGTGTATATGCTCTGCTGAGAATAGACTTTATATCTTTTGCTCCGCCGACACCGTGGCATGCAGCCCCCGCTTCACTTGAAGCAGCTCCTTGAAAGCATGTCTGCTCCAATACCTGTCTGTTTAAGTATCCGACTCCCTGCCCGTTGTGCGGAACGTGACAGTTAGCACACCCAAGCTCTCCGACTGCACCCGTTCCATATCTTGCAATCAAATCCGCGTCCGTATATGTAGGAGTGCCTGGAGGTGACTGATGAACGCTCCCAACCCAAGACGTTTTTTCATGGCAAGAGGTACATGTACCGACAAAATTTGCGGCATGATTTGTTCCACTGTCAAAATGTAAAAACTTGCTATTTTCTTTATGCGGATCATGACAAGATGAACACTCTACGTATTTTCCGCCGTACCCCGGATACTCAAACAGTTTTATAGGAGTATCTGGAGTGGCTTTTAACTCCATAGAGCGGATTCCGCCATTACCGAAAGTCTTGCTTATGGTCGAGTCATATTCAACTCCAACGGGGTGGTGATGAGAGAGATCCGTGCCTATGAACCCTGTTGCCGTGTCTATTATTGTACCGTCAGGATCAACGCCCCCCATATCTATAACCGCTCCGTCATAATCATATCTTAGCTTTGATACCGCACCGATAGCAATAGTTCCGTCATGGCAGCTTAGACACTGTCTAGAGAGTGCACCCGGAGTATCATTATCTGAACCAAGATTGGCGGCAATAGAGGGATAGCCCATACGTCTTAGATATTCACTGTCATACATAACGTAATCTGTTGTCGGCATACTTCTGTTCCAAAGAGGCTTGCCAATAGGTTGTGAAAAGTGCGGGACATGACAAAAAACGCACACTTCTGTCTCTATTGTAGCTTTTGCAGTTCCAGTTCCGCCGACAGATAGATTATGTTTAGTGTTGACTATAGAAGCAGGTAACTGAGTAAGCCCCACTAGTAAGAAAGCGAACAGTGCAAAGATTAAGTATCTCATTTTGAACTCCTTGTTTGTTCTGTTTTAATGAGTCTAAAAATCTGAATACGCCCATTATTTACATCTGTAACATGTATAGTATTTTGTGATGTTATAGAGATGTCTTCGGGAAGAGAAAACTGACCTTTTTTGTCTCCGTAACCTCCAAGAACCATCAAAAGCTCACCCTCTTGGTTAAATATCTGTATATTGTTAAACATAGTATCACTTACATATATATTTCCGTGAGTGTCAAGAGATATGCCTCTTGGGGAGCCAAAACTTCCTATCTCTTGTCCAAGCTGACCAAATTTGCTTATAAAATTTCCATCTTTGTCGAATATCTGCACACGATGGTTCATAGAGTCTGAGACATAAAGATTACCGTTACCTCCCACATCCATAAAAGTAGGTCTGTTAAACTCTCCATTACCATTACCTTTTTTGCCTATAGAACCAAGATACTTGCCCTTTAGAGTCGTTACATGTATCTGGCTGGAGACTGAATCTACCATGTAGAGTTTTTGCCCATCGGCACTTATGGCAAGTCCCACCGGTCTTTGCAATTCTTTTGGCGCAATGATATGACTAAAATCGCCATCATCTTCAAACACAAACACTTTTGCTCTTACAGAGTCAGATACATAGATATTTCCGCTCTTGTCGGTTACTACATCTATGGGGTATAAAAACTTCTCTTTTTTTGAGCCCTCGATTGTAATAACTTTGCTCTTTTTTTTATCAAATATATGAAGTGCTTTGTGAGATATATCTGTTACATATACTCTCTCTTTATCTGCATGCGTTCCAAAAGGAGAGTAAAGCGGTTTATCTTCCTCTCCAAACAAAAAGTCAAAAGCTTTTGAGAAGAACCCTTTTTCAATCCCAAAATCTTTATAATCTCTTATGGAAGCAACATACTCTATTTTTGCCTCATCAGGAGGCGGAGGCCATACAAGCGTTTGTGCATCTTTGGCATAAAGGGCATCAATACTCACAATAAAAACAATTATATATATAAAATTTCTCACACTCTGCTCCCTCTAAAATGTTCTCGTTAACTGTACTCTAAAAATAGAACGCTTATTTTCTATAGTTCTATACACACTATCTATCTCACTCTTATTATACTGATATCCCATTAAAAAAGTAGTTTTTCCGGCGCTAAAAGTTAAATTTGCATTTCCGGAATGTTCAAGTGTATTATAAATTTCACTTATCCTTGCAGAGGCGTCAAACTTCCAGTTTTTAAACAGACGGTAGTTTAAATTTGCCTCTGCTCTTGGATCAACCCTGCTTGAGCTTACGGCATCGCTTTTTGTATTTATATACTCTGCTCCTACACGAAACCCTACTCGCCCTCTAACACCGAGTCTAAAATTAAAGTCAAGCGACTCCATAATATTTGTCTGTGAATAAGAGCTTTTTGTATCCCCTTCGTCAGCTGATGGTTCAGCTGACATATTGGTTTGAGTGTATCTTGCAGTTATATTGTTGTTAAATATGTCAAATATTTTAGATAAAAAGTATATTCCAAAGTTGTATCTCTGCTCCTCTCTGTCTGTGGAGTAGAGCGAGTGAAAATATCCGCTAGTGAGTGTTAAATCTGAATTAATTTTTGGGAAACTTTTTTTTGCCCTCGCATTTAGGCTAATATCGTATCTCTCCGTGCTTGTTTTTGTCGAGGTGCTGTTTCCATCATAGATGCTTTCAATATTTGAATCATTTTTTTGAACTCCTGCTCTACTTGTTAAGTTAAATGGCATATCTGAAAATATAGTTGTGTCATATTTGTGTGTAGCATCCAAGTTAACATAAGAGTTGCTCCCTTTTGAAGTGGGGCTGTCGTAAAAAAAGAGCATAGCTCCCTCTGAGAGTGTAATCGTCTCTGTTAGCCGATAATTAAATCTTTGATTTACATTTACGGAGTCAAAAACATATTTTTGACCTCCTAAAGAGTCGCCGTACTCCATCGTCGTACCGAGTACGGACAGATATGCGTCGTAATCCGCCTCTTTTGGTCTCCAATTCAGATCTACGCCTGCATCTATCGTCTCCCTTGCATAATACTCATCATTTTCATATGAAGCTTTAGAGTTAAGGGTAAAATCATCGGATGCTCTCCATGTGTGAGACAAGTTAAGCACGTCTTTAGTCTGGCTGACACTGATTATCTCATCATTTATGTAATTTTGCTCATTATCCAATATAGAGTGTAAGTAATTGGCTTTCATATTATGAGCACCTTCGCTATATCTAAATGAGCCGCTATAAGCTGTAGTTTTTGTGTCTTGAAGCCTGTCTCTAAATTCTGCGGTTGTCTTTGTCGTCGTTGCGCCGTATGTAAACATATATGGATTAAAGTTTAGCGAGCCTGTTGCGCCCTCACTTTTTGTATCATACGCATAGTTAGTTGTATAAGCGCTATATACGGTATTTATCGGTCTCTCTGACTTATTTGCGTATATGGTAAAAGGGAAATTTGTATCTTTTATAAAATTCAAATTTACTTTATAATCTTCCCCATTACTATTTTGCTTGATTGTTTCAGTATCTCTTGTAACTTCCTCTTTATCAAATCTCAAAAGAGCTTCTATTTTATAATCAAGAAGGCGCGGACTGTAGATATTACCTGCATATCCAAGTTTATACTCCTGCAAAAAATTCTCTTTTGAGTTTTCGCTTCCGCTGTTTATATAGTTATCATCTGTATATAAAAAATTAAGACTACCGTAAAAACCTCTGTCGGGGAACTCATTTGCACTCAGTTTTAGGGCTAATAAAGAGACCGTACATAACCAAAACAGAGTTTTTTTTTGCATTTCTCTATTACTTCACAATCACCGAATTTTGCATTAACCTCTTAAGTAACTCACTTTTTCTTCTACTCTCTTCCTTCTCTTTAAGATCTTTTGCAAGTCCATCTTTTATCTTTTCGAATGAGAGTTGATTTGGAACTAGTTTATCTTCCACCTTCACTATAAAATAACCAATGTCCTGCTCGATAATTTTGCTTGTCTTGTTAATATCCATAGAAAATGCCACGTCTTCAACAGCTTTTTGGAGCCTGCCTCTATGAAGGTAGCCCATATCTCCGCCTTTGATTCTGCTCATCGCCGTTGAGTATTTTGCCGCAACATCAGCAAAATATTCCCCCTCCTCCAACTTTTGAAAAGCTTCGTCAATTCTTTTCTTTGCCTTCTCTCTTCCTTCTGGATCTTCTGGGTTGTTTCTTACATGTATCAGCCTAACTCTGACCTTTTCAGGCTCTTTAAACTTATGCATATTTTTATCATAGTACTCTCTTAACTCTTTATCGCTAATCTCTACTTCAATTTCTTGTTTGTATAGCTTTTTTAAAACTTCGTCTTTCTTAACTGCATCTCTAAAAGTAGCTTTCGTAAACCCAAGTCTTTTGATTGCCCCTTCAAATAGATCTTTTGAACCGTACCTTGCCGCAAGATTTGTCATTACCTCGTCTATTTCACTCTCAGTTGTATTGATATTTTTTGATAAAGCATAACTGTACAGAAGAGTCTTCTCTATAAGCGATTCTAACGCTTGTTCTTGCAGATTTTTTAACTTTTCCTCATCGATACTAGAGTGAAAATATGCCTTTGGAAGAAGTTTTCCAACCTCTTTGTCTCTCTCATCTACCGATATAGCTATACCGTTTACGACCGCGACAGTAGATTCCGGTAACAATGTTTTTTCTCCAAAAAGAGATACCGCCAACGCGGCAATTAAAAATAATTTATTCAATACTCAACCCTGTCTATTTTTCTGTTTTTTGTTCTGTTTGCACTTTTGGAGCAGACTTTAATTCACTATATCTTTGAGGATTTTTCTTTTTCCACTCCTCACTTACATACTGAAAAGTCTGTACCCTGCCGCTAAATCCGTCAGCTATTACTATTTTGTCATTCTCATCTATATAAACTCCTGTTATCAGACGAAACTGTGCGGGACCGTAGCCTCCGCCTCCAAAATACATAAGCAGACTCTTGCCGTATTCGTCAAAAATCTGAATATTGTTAAAGGCGCTATCAGCTACATATATATTACCCTGGCTATCTATTCCAACCCCTTTTGGCCTTGCAAATGTTCCGGGTTTATTTCCCACATTTCCAAATTTAGTAATAAATTTACCCTCTTTGTCAAATATCTGCACGCGGAAATTTTGCGTATCTACAACTACTATATTTCCGTTTCTCCTGTCAACTGCAATGTTTGTAGGAAAGTTAAACTCAGCGTCCCTTGTTCCTCTTTGCCCAACACTGTAGAGATGCTCTTTTGTAGCGATATCATACGCCTTAAACTGATGTGCCTTCGTATCAACGACATAGAGTCGGTGCAAATTTTTATCTATTGCTATTCCTGTAGGAGAGGCAAAATCGAGCCTGTCTCCAAGCACAAAGTTTATATTTCCGTTTACATCGTAGCCCTTTATCTTCCTATCTCGTGAATCACTGACATAGATGTTTTTATCCCTGTCAAATGCAATTCCAACGGGAGAAGAGAGTCTCCCCGCGCTACCGTTTCCTATAAACTCAAGCTTTCTTGTCTCTTCATCCATTACAAAAACAACATCTGAAGCCGTATCTGCTACGTAAACTTTGCCATTTTGCAAACCTACTCCGTAAGGCTTAATAATGTTTGATACTCTCTTCTCACCTTTTTTATCACCTAAAAAAATATCAAGTGCGTTCGATGTGTCCTCTTTCGCGCCGGCTCTGTAGGTAGCAAGATATAAAATCCTCGGCTCTTCAGGATACTGTGGAAATACAATGGTACGCTCTACTTCAACCTCTTTTGTAGCACAGGCTTGAAAAAAAAGCATAACTGTTATAATTTGAATTGAAAAAAGGATGGCTTTCATGAGAGACTCCGACTTTGATATAATATAAAAAAACATTATAACAAAGAAAGTATAATGGGAAAATGAGCAGTAGAGAGATTTACCCTCTACATACTTATTTTATTTATCGTGGCAACCTAAACAGAGGTAACTATTTGTATTCGTATGACGAAGGAAGTTAACCTCGGTATCTGTTCCTTGTGTCTTTCCTCCGTTGTGCGGATCGTGACAACTTCCACACTCAACCTGAGTTGAACCTGCTCCACGCAGAAGATCTTCGATAGTCGAAGCACCGACCCATGCAACAGTATCGCCTAATGACGTAAGTATCGTAGTCTTTAATCTAAGCCCTGCTGTTCCTTCTGTGTAAACAATCGAGACCGGATGATCGTTTGCTAGATTAGGACCACCCACAGTAGTTGTTCCTGGAGTACCACCGATGTTACCGCCGTACTTAATCGTTAGTCCTGTTACTATATCATTAGTACCTGCAACTGCATTCATACCCGAACCAGGAGCATTTACTATAGAGTCTATAGCACTTACACCGTCATGACAACTTAGACATGCCAACGATGGACTGGCAGGTGTTGCATCTGTAGCTGTTCCCGCTATTGTTGAACCATACATCGTAAATGTACCAGTCGGCGTAGCCTTATTCCACAACGGTGCACCCGTAAAAGCAGTGTTAGCTGCGTGAGGCGTATGGCAATACACACATATCTCACCATTATCCGCAGTAGCACTATCCAAACTAATATTCGCCGACAAATCATGTGGACTACCACTAATCGAACCTGCAAAAGCAGACGAAACACTAAACACCGAAGCCGCTATCATTAGCTTTATTTTATTACTAATCATTTTGTCCCTCCCAAAATAGTATATAATTTTTTGTAATACTATCTTCTATTACAAGTATAACAATATATTAATAAAGTACAATTAAAAGACAATCAAAATAGCAATTGATTCAAGTCAAGTTACTTTTTGTAACAGAATTGTAAAGAAAGTGTAAAGTTGTGATATTTTTGTGATGATTATAACTGTTTATTTACTTCTTGTGGCATCTTTGACAGACGCCGTAAGGCATTGTACCTTTCATGCGAAGCAAAAATATACCTGCAGAACCGTGCGGATTGTGACAGCTGCTGCAGACTAGTTCACGTCCGGGACGAACAGGGTCTTCCCTCCCTCTTGTAGGGTGTCCTCCGCTCTTGGTACGGCGCCCAAAGCCTATTTGAGGTATAACATGTTGTCCGCTAGCCTTTTCCGAATGGCAAGTTGTGCAGAGATCCCAGATTGATTTTCTAAGGAAAAACTCGTTGTCTGAGCCGTGCGGATTATGGCATCTCTCACATCTACCATCATTTACAGGTCCATGCCCGAACCTGTTTCTGCTCCAATCATCAACAGTGTCATGACATTCGCCGCATGTCTTTGCAATAGGGTCCGGTGCCAGATACTTTGAAGCACCTTTATGTTGCATGTTGTATTCGCCGAACTTCCCGTTATGACAATTGGTGCATAACCAGTTGGCAGCCGGTGCATGAGTATTTTTTGTGCTTATCATCCCCTTGTGGCAATCATAGCAAGTAGTCTTTGTCACATCTTCAAGAGCCTCATTGTTTGTCGGTACGTTTGATTTCATATTGTGACAAGAGCTGCACTTGTTCTCTTTTTCATCCTTGTGAAAAAATCTCAACGCGTACTCTTCTACCGTGTACTCGTCAAGACCCTCAAAGAGCTCAGACAAAAAGTAGAGTTCTCTGCTCTCTTTTCTAACCTCTTTTGAGTCTTTGTAAAGAGTTACCATAACCCTGTTTTCTCCTGGACTCAGCTCGATTGTTTTGCAGTATGTATCTTTTTTGGGCTTTACTTCTAAAATATTGGTTACATTGTTATCTTGTTTTATTACTATAGTATCCACTTCATCAAGTGTAGCGTTTATAACAAAAGTGCTGCTCTCTCCCACATAGCGTGTTTTGTCTTTGGGCATCTCTATGGAAGATAAACTCTCCTCAGCATTGCCGCAGAGTGCGGCAAATAAAAGAAGCGGGAGGAACAGAGGTTTCAAATCATCCTACTTTAGGTTGACTTTTGGCGTTACTTTATCGTAGTGACGACGAGCGTGACATGCAGGTGCACATGAACCGCCGTTTTCGGTCTCAATAAAACGAATAGGGAAGTTAATCTTGCCAAACTTCGTCTTTGCTCTTAGGTGGTGCGGGTACTCTTTTGTACCGTGGAAATCGTGACATGCACGACATGAACGTCCTTTTTCTTTGTTGACGTGAACAAAGTGCATATTACTAGAACCGTTTCTAAAGTTTGTAGCCGTTGTCGTATTCTCATCCATAATCTTCTCTTTTTCATGACACTGAAAACAGATGTAATTATCTTCTTCAAACTTCTCATAGAACGTTCTAGGAAACGGCTTGTTAAGCATACTCAGGTTGTTTGAACCGTGCGGATTGTGACATGCAGCGCAATCTCCCCAGAGTATAGGACCGTGCCAATCAGGATTGTTCTCTAAGTGCTTTCCTATGTTTAGAAGTTTATCGCCGTTTTCATCTCTTGTAAGAGACTCACTATGGCATGATAGACACAACTCTTTTGAAGTATCTTTTATTAAAAACTTAGGGTTCGTCGAACCGTGAGGGTCGTGACACTCTAAACACTTTCTAGGTCTATCGAGCGCACCATGCTTGTCAGTTACGGTACTTGTCCAAATCTCTTTGTCAACATGACACATAACACACAAGTCTTTCTTTCCGTCAGCCTTTAACTGGTAGAGATGGTCTTCTGTGTGCGGGTCATGACAGTTGGTACACTGGTCTTTTACCGGCGGGTGAATATTTGGAGTATCACGCAAAAAAGTGTCTTTGTCTTGATGACATGACGTACAAAGCTCATTTATGCTTGATGCTACCAAAAGTTTTGCATTATCAGACTCATGCGGATTGTGACATGTCGTACAAGCACCTGCCGCAACAGGACCGTGAATAAACTTTTTTGTATCTTTTGCTTCGTGACACATAGCACACAACTCAGGGGGCTCCATTATAAGAGCCCCCTCCCCCTTTGCATCTGTATGACAAACGGTACAATCACCCCACTCAAATGGAGGATGTTGTACTTTTTTCGGCGACTTTAACTCCGTGCCGTAAAACTTCTCAGCCTCGCTCAAAACAACTTCCTGCGCAAAAATGTTTACGCATACAAACAGCAGAACAACTGCTATTTTTGATATAAAAAAACGTTCAATTTTCATCTTCTCCCTTTCCCCTTTTTAACTAACCTCGACTTAAAACGGTCTATCATTTGCAGAAACTATATATGTTGCAAGAGCTTGCATATCCGGATCAAAAAGTGTTCTGATCTTTACAAGCTGTGGATCCATAACAGGTGCGCGAGCAGGATCAACAATTGCAGGAGCCTGACCTCTAAGATATGAAACAAGCTCAACCTCTTTGCCCAAATAGCCTCTGGCAATTGTTGCGAGCGACGGCCCGATTGTATCCATATCAGCCTTGTGACACACCGCACACCCTTTTGCATCAAATATCTCTTTACCCTTTTGAGCACTGATGTCCTGCGCCCAAGAATTGCACAAAAAGAGCGCTAAAATCGAGAATCCTGCCATTGCCTTTTTCATCTAAAACACCTTGTTTTGAGTTAACTTTGACCGATTATATCATAACTTTTTCTAATTCTAATATGGATTTGTCATATTTTTTTTTCTTTTTTTTGTAAAAAATAAATGGTAATTGTGCCCAAATAATCTATGCCTAGAAAGCTTGTTTGGCGTGGAAAAAAGCACTTCTGAGTATGTTTTAACACACAGAGAAAAAGTGCTCTTTTAACAGCTTTTGGATTTTATATTACAAAAAATATTTTTTCTTTTTTAGTAATTTTGTAACATCTATAAGCTTCTACTTTTAGCAGATAACGACGCTTTTTATCTCGCTCATCTCTTCAATGGCAAAACGCGGACCTTCTCGTCCCACACCGCTAAGTTTCACTCCGCCGTATGGCTGAATATCAAAACGCAAAGTAGGCATATCGTTTATAACTACCCCACCTGCATCAAGCTCATAAATAGCACGTTTTGTCAGGCTTAAATCATTTGTAAAGATTGAAAATTGAAGTCCATATGGAGAGTTGTTTATACGCGGGAGTGCATCATCAAAACTCTCTACTCTAACCAAAGAGACAATCGGTGCAAAAACCTCTTCACACACAATCGCCATATCATCACGAACATTAGCCATAACACATGGATAAAAAAGCCTTCTATCTACGCGAGGAGGCAGTATTGCGGTTGCCCCCTCTTCTATGGCACTCTCAACCCAGCTCATAGCTCTTTTGCATGCCTCATCATCGATAAGCGGTCCCATAAACGTCTCATCATCATACGGTGAGCCGACAACCAGCTTTTTTGTCTCATCTGCCATCTTTTGCGCAAATGCATCATATATTTTTGCATTGACATAGATGCGTTGCAGCGATATACAGACCTGACCGGAGTTTACAAAAGCACCGATAGCACATCTTGAAGCCGCCAAATCCAGATCCGCACTCTCATCAATATAGGTCGCCGCATTGCCACCAAGCTCTAAAGAGACCTTTTTTATTCCTGCGCTCTTTGCAATTATCTCACCCACAGGAACACTTCCCGTAAAGCTTATAACACGCGGTATATCACTTGAAACCAGTGTACCTCCGACCTCTGCATCACCGTAAACGACACTGAGTGCATCTTTTATGGCATATTTGCTCTCGATAAAGAGTTTTGCAAATTTATACGCCGTTAAAGGAGCTTCTGGAGTCGGCTTTAATACAACTGCATTCCCCGCCACAAGAGCGGGTGCGAGTTTATGCGCCACAAGATTGAGCGGAAAATTAAAAGGGGTAATCGCCACGACAACTCCTGCACTCTCACGCAAAAAAAAGGCTGTTGTCTTCTTCCCGCTTGGCATTGCATCTGTATTGATGGTCTCTCCATGCATCGTGCGCATCGTCTCCGCACAAAGAGTTATGGTCTCAATGCAGCGCTCCACCTCTACTCTTGAAAAAGCAATAGGTTTTCCTACCTCATCGGTAATGGTTTTTGCCATATCCTCTTTAGTATCTCTTAACTTTTGCGCAACATCTAAAAGCCAGCTGCATCTCTGTGCAATCGTACTTTTTCTAGCCTCTTTAGCTGCCTCTTTGGCGATAAGAAGCGCTTTTTTTGCATCATCCGCGTTGCAAATCACAGCCTTGGAGACAACTTCACCGCTGTATGGACTTAATCTGTTTGTTAACTCTTGCCTTGATGTTTCCTGTGAGCCAAAATAGATATTTGCTACCATAAAATCCTCCAAAACCCTTTGTATTTATGTTATTATAGTATAAAAATAATTTCTGGGATATTTACAAATAAGATGAAAATTTTTATCTCTTTATTTATACTATACTCAACTCTTTTTAGTACAGAGCTAAACTGGTTAAATGATTATGATGAAGCACTTGCAGAGGCAAAAAAACAAGAAAAAGGTGTCTATCTTTTCATCGGTGCTGATGAGTGCAGATGGTGTGATAGATTTAAAAAACTCACACTCTCAAACCAGAGAGCAATCGATAGACTTGAAGAAGAGTATGTGCTTTTGTACCTCTCAAGAGACAGACACAAAGTACCTAAACAGTTTGTGACTAAAGGCGTTCCAAGACACTATTTTTTAACAAACAGAGGTGAGATTATACATGCTGACAGAGGAAGCAGAGAGGTTGATGGATTTTTAGACCTCATCGAAGAGGTAAATCTTAAAAAAGCGGATTAGAGCGTTATGTTCTCTATAAACTCTACTTTTTGCTCTGCAACAATTAAGGCATCAAGAACAAAATCTAGATCTAAAGAGCTCTTTTTCATATAAACATAAGCCGTTTTTATGATTTTTGAGAGCTTGCTTTTTGTAATATTTAAAACCGCACTCTCATAATCAACCCCACTTTTAACCTCTACAAAGTGCAAAACATCATCTTTTATGGCGATGATATCTATCTCGCCGAAGCGGGAGTAGAAATTTCGCTCTACAATTGCAAAGCCATTGTCTCTAAGAAATTCGCAAGCAATATCTTCTGCTGCATTTCCTTTTGCTCTGCTCATCTAGAGGTTTACAACTTCCACTTTTACAGATTTAAAAGCCGCCGTCAAAATAAGCTCGTCGCTCTCGTCTCCAAAGAGCGCATTTATCTTGGAATCTGCATAGTGAAATGTCACAAAAAGAGCTTTTGGCTCCACTTTGTCCGTAAATTTTACTTTTAGCGGTTTTGTCTCTCCATTCTCTGTTCTTAAAATAACGCGCTCGCCCTTAAAATCATCGGCATCAGAGCTGTTTACAAGCAAAATATCCTCATCATATCTATCGACCAGACTAGGTGTCTGTTTTGTCTGTGCCGCATTGTTGTACATGGCAATTGTTCTGCCAGTTGTTAGGTAGTAGTTTCTCTCTTTTTTCTCAATGATCTCTTGCACCATATTGCGCAATTTGTACTGATGGTAGTGAAACTCTCCCAATCCGTCATCTGTTCTAAAATCAAGCTGATGCAAAATCGGAGTATCTTCGGTATGGACAGGCCACTGAAGCCCACGTTTGCGATGTCTCTGCATTCTTATATAGCTAGCTCCGCTAAAGCGGCGGTATGCAACCTCTCGCACCTCATCCCAAATCTCGTTTGAGTTTTTATAGGCACTTTTTCCGCCCATTTTGTTATCAAGAAGCTGCAGAACTTCCCAATCATCAGGCAGGTCAGACTCTACTAGCGGTTGAGACAAGTGAAGACGGCGCATTGCATTGACGTAAACGCCTGTTTTTTCATACGCTGACTTTACACCTATGACAATATCGGCTTTTGATGTTATGTCGGTCATAAAGAGCTCTTGAACCATGATAAACTCTAAGTTTTGTATGCCTCTCTCAACTTTGTTTATGTTTGGATGGATGTGTGTCAGATCCTCTCCGATATTTAAGACAGCCTTTAAGCGCCCCTCTAGCATCTCATCGACAAGCTGTGGCGTCATCAAGCCAACCTCTTTTGGCTCTTGATAATCGGGGTCATAGTAAGGAAGCATCCCCATATCGCATGCACCCTGAACATTATTCTGCCCGCGAAGCGGCATAAGCCCTGCTCCTGCTTTTCCAATATTTCCAGTCATTAGTGCCAAGTGCGTTATCGCCATTACCGCGTAAGAACCGTCTGTATGCTCAGTAATTCCAAGTCCCCAAAATATCATAGACTTCTTAAGCGCATACTCTCTTGCCACTTTTGGAATCATCTTGCTAAGCTCTTCATAACCCTCAATATGCTCAAAATATTTCGGATTAGCGTATGGGTCATTTAAAATCATCTGCTTAAACTCTGCGAAACCTTTTGTGCGCTCTGCAATAAAGCTCTCATCGTAAAGCTCTTCGGTAATAATGACATGTGCGAGCATATTTAAAACAAGCAGATTTGCCTCATAAGGCATAATCGCCTTATATTTTGCAAAACGATGCAGCTTTATTTCGCGAACATCAAAAACAGCCAGATTGTCATGCTTTTGCGCCATATCAACAATACGGTTGGCAATAATAGGGTGTGCTTCTGTCGTATTTGAACCTATGACTATCATAAACTCGCAATTGTAGATGTCATTGTAAGGGTTTGTCGCGGCTCCCTCCCCGATGGTGGTACGCATCCCTTTTAAACTCGGCGAATGGCAGACTCTCGCGCAGTTGTCTACATGCGGAGAGTTCAACGTATGGCGTGTAAATTTTTGAAAAAGATAGACACTCTCGCATGAGGTTCTAGCCCCTCCGATGGAAGCTATGCTTTTTCTGCCGTATTTAGCCTGAATCTCTTTTAATTTCATGGCAGCAGCAGTTGTGGCACTCTCCAAGTCACTCTCATACCAAACGTCGTCAAAATCAACTAACGATGGTGCAATAGCCTCTTTTATGGAAGGATTTTTATCTAAAAAACTCTTTTTGATTCTTGGAATTCTAAGTCGCTCTTTTGAGTCGACAAAATCAAACCCGTACTTCCCTTTTATGCAGAGCTTCCCCTGCGAGACGACTCCATCTTTGTGTGCGAAGATCTTCTGGATCTTGTTATCTTTTACATGTGCGGCTATATCGCACCCAACCCCGCAGTATGTGCAGACGCTATCTATTGTTTGAGTATTTTCCATGATGTTTTTTTAACTTTTTGGTGGTTTTCAATGGGTAATATTAGCGAAAAAGATGTTTAATAATCTTTTGTTTTAAAAACAAGGGAAGATATTTAAACAGAAGTATCAAATAGTAAAATCTTCTCGGAAAAGCGTAAAATCTTTTCTCTTTATCTATTGTTCTCTTTATGATCTTAGCTCCCTCTTCGGTGCTTAGTAAAAATGGCATATAAAACTTGTTCTTGTCGGTGAGTTCGCTCTTTACAAAACCAGGAAGTATGTTTAAAACCTTTATGCCTTGCGGCTCGTACTTGTATCTCAGCCCTTCGGCATAAGCATTCAGAGCTCTTTTGGATGAGCTGTATACTTTTGAGCTGGGCATAGAGAAGAGAGATGCCAAAGAGGAGATAAAGACGATTCTACCGCTCTTTTTTTCTAAAAACTTAGGAAGAAGTATTTCAAGTATGGCGTGGTTTGAGAGAACATTAACATCGTAAAGTCTTTTAAACTCCTCAAAAGGGGTTATTTCAAGTGAGTGCCCGAGTGAGATTCCGGCATTTAGGATAATCATATCTACATCTTGAAGCTCTCTCATCTTCTGTTGTAGCTTATCAAAATCGGTTACATCGCAAACTATAATCTCTACTTTTTTTGTAAGGGGTGATAGTTCTGTTTGGAGTTTTTGAAGTCTATCTTCTCTTCTGGCAAGCAGATAGAGTTCGTTCTCTTTTGAGGCATAAAGTCTTGAGAGAGCTTCGCCGATTCCGCTGCTAGCTCCAGTTATTAGGATTTTCACCTTTTTTATACAATCCTGATCATAACAGGTCTAAAGTTCACAAACTCCAGCTTCTCAAGCGAATCTATAAGGTTTTGTATATCTCTCTCAAATGCGCAATGAGTAGAGATAAGAAGGTTTGCGCTCTCTTTTGAAGATGGGCGCTGCAGCATGGTCTCTACCGATATGTCGTTGTCTTCAAACATTTTGGTCACTCTTGCCAAAACACCTTTTTTATCAGAGACATTTATACGCAGATAGTACTTTGATTCAATATCTCTTGCTGGCTTTAAAACTAGCCCGCGCTCCATCGGCTTGTCAAAACCGAGCATAGGTTTGCTCTTTCCGCTTCTTGCAATATCGATAATGTTTGCCACAACGGCGCTTGCAGTAGCGTCTCCACCAGCACCAGATCCGTAGTAGAGTGTCTCTCCTACTTTATCGCCGACAACGCTGATACCGTTCATAACGCCGTCTATCTTTGCTATCATCTCATCTTTGCTTATCATGCTTGCATGAACGCGAAGCTCCACCATGTTTGCATCTTTCTTGGCAATGCCTAGAAGCTTTATGGCATATCCAAACTCGTTTGCAAACTCAACATCATCTTTTGACACGTTCTCAATGCCCTCAATAAGAATATCTTCAGGCTTTGCATCTATGCCATAAGCAATACTTGCTAAGATTAAAAGCTTGTGTGCCGCGTCATACCCGCCAACATCAAAGGTCGGGTCTGCTTCCGCATAGCCTAGCTCTTGAGCGCTTTTAAGGGCATTAGTATAGCTCATGCCGTTTTGAATCATCTCGGTTAGCATATAGTTGCTCGTTCCGTTCATAATCCCCCTGATAGACTCTATATGGTTTGCGGAGAGTCCATCGCGAAGAGCGTTGATAATAGGGATACCACCTGCGACACTTGCCTCATACTCAAAAGCAATATCCTGCGCAATCTCTTGGAGTTCGTAGCGGTGGTACGCCAAAAGCGCTTTGTTTGCAGTTACTACGGCTTTACCGTTTTTGAGTGCCTTTTTGACTATCTCAAAAGCCTCCTCGACACCGCCCATAAGTTCTACTACAATGTCGATCTCGTCGTCATTTAAAATATCATCGACGTTGTCTGTTAGCTTTATATCTAAACCTCTAGACTTGTTTATATTTTTCACAACTCCGCTTTTTACTACTATATCAACTCCGGCGCGAGCAGAAATCACATCAGCATTGTCTCTTAAAATCTGTGCTACACTCGTTCCAACAGTTCCAACGCCTATAATTCCTACTTTAATCATATCAATTCCTTTAATTTATTGCATAAATTTAAGGGAACCCTTTTATCCCCATTCTCTCACGACAGAGGAAGTATACCCTCAAGGGGCACCTAGATTCCTCTATCTACGCTAACGCTTGGTTTTCCCACAGAGAGTCTTGCGACTGCTTCGGCAGGAAGCCCATCACACCAGTGTGATTATTTTTTCTCTTCAAATTGTCTTAAAAACTCTTTTATATTTCTTGCCGCTTGACGGATTCTGTTGTCGTTTTCTATAAGAGCTATACGAACATAACCCTCTCCGTATTCGCCAAAACCGATACCCGGAGCAACCGCAAC
>NZ_JAVVFL010000164.1:0-4988 GCF_032250635.1 Sulfurimonas sp. | reverse complement strand
GATGACTAAAATAACTAAAAAGTATAAATATTTCCTAATATAAGCCAAACCGCTAATTACATTTTCTGACCAAAAAAGAGACAACAAACTAAAGCCGATAAAGGCAAGAAAATATAAAATGACACTATTTGATTTTATAAACTCTACTTTTTTGCTAAAATTATTTGAAAATAACCATAAAATAAAAAGCAAAGCTGTTAATATTGAAATGCCAGCTCTTGAAATCGGTAGCAAAAAAGCATACAAAATAAAGATATAGTTTATGTAATCATTTATGGTTATATTTTTTAATTTTTGTACTCTAGTTCTTAAGGCAAGTTTATTCATTTTAAAAGTTTCTTTGCAATTTTTACTATTTCCTCAGACTTTATCTCACATATGGAAAAGTCATTTTTGTTCAGTTTGTAGTGGTTTACTTCACTTTTTGATTTAATAACTTTGTTTATAGGTGTTACATAGACGCGATTTGTCGGAGTCGGACCGAAAATGGTAATGGACGGTATGTTTAGTCCCCATGCCATGTGAGTAGGTCCCGTATCATTTCCTATAAGCAGAGAGCATTTTGATATAACATACTTTAGCTCATCCAAAGAGCCGCGAGGCAATACATGTAAAAACTCAGATTGCTCCTGTATCCAGAGTGCTTTTAGATACTCCTCTTCGCTTCCCCAAACTATAAATGTTTCTGTTTTTAAAGCTTCGGCAATCTCTACAAACTTCTCTTTTGGGTAGTTTCTGCTCTCCCACGTCGAGCCTATGACAAAAATATTGAAAACATCAGGAAGATTTTTTACATGTGAGGCTGAAAATAAAAACTTCTCTTTGTTTAGGATTTTTTCGCTTGTGACCTTTATGCCCAGTGGCTCACAGATGACGGTCGCATTTCTCTCTATTGTGTTTGCATCGTAAGCTATGTGGACTTTCTTGTTGTAAAAAAGAGATGCAATACCCTCTCGAATTGACTCTTTGTCAAATCCTGCAATAGTTTTTGCCCCTATGATTCTAGAGACAATAGCTGACTTTAAAAGTCCTTGAGCATCGATGACAATATCGTAGTTGTTTTTTGAGTAGCTTTTTAAAATTTTGTATTGATTGAAAATCTCACTTTTTTTCTTTTTTATGGACTTCAGGTTTATGGGCAGGATATTATCTATATGCGGATTGTTCTCTAACACCCCTCTAAATCCACTCTCAATCACCCAGTCTATTTGAGCATCAGGAATCTCTTTTTTTATAAATTGCAAGGCTACCATTGCGTGAATGATGTCCCCCATTGCTGATAGTTTTACGATACATATTTTCATAAACGAATTCTACATAACTATTGATGAAAACAAGATAATATCCAAGATGTTTTTCTTTTTTGGATAAAATACGCCAGAAAAGAAAGACTGGAAATAATTATTGAGAAAAATTTTTAAACGCTATCTGCCATATCTAAAAGATTATAAACTGCAATATTTTTTAGTTTTTATCGGGATACTCCTGACGGTCAGTGCCACTGCTGCAACGGCGCATATTATGAAGCCTTTGATGGATGAGATGTTTATTGCCAAAAAAGAGGAGATGCTTTATCTAATCCCTTTTGGCTTGATTGGAATATATCTATTTAAGGCAATAGGCAGGTATGTCCAGACTGTTTACATGAACTATATCGGTCAACACGTAATCACAAGATTTCGTGAGATGTTGCTTGATAAAATGATAAATCTCGACATGAGTTTTTTATATTTAAATCGTAGCGGTGAACTTATATCTAGAGTCACAAGCGATATAGACCGTATTCGATACTTTGTGTCAAAAATGCTTCCAGATCTTTTGAGTGAAAGTCTGACTGTCATCGCCCTTGTAGGGTACACTATTTATTTAAATCCGCTTTTGGCTTTTTACTCCCTAGTTGTTCTCCCGGTTATTGTCTATCCAATTATTTTAATAGCTAAAAAACTTAAAAAGTACTCTCGCCGTTCACAAGAGAAAAATGCCGACGTTGTCACAAGGCTCACAGAAGTCTTCAACAATAGTGAAATCATAAAAGCAAATGCAACTGGGAAGTTTGAAATGGAGCGCTTTGGCGTTCAAAATTGGCAGTTTTTCAAGATAAATATGAAGTCGGTTTATGTCGGAACAATAGTTTCACCTATGATGGAGATTGTTGGAGCCATAGGACTTGCAGCTGTTATTTTTGTCGGCGGAAAAGAAGTTTACAATAACAACATGACAGTCGGCGAATTTACTGCTTTTTTAACCGCAGTAGGACTGGTCTTTCAGCCTATACGCCGTATAGGGTCAATTTACTCAAATATACAAGATGCACTAGCCGCAAGTGAGAGAGTTTTTGAGCTGCTTGATAGAGAAAATAAAATAGTAGACGGGCCAAAAGTTTTAGAAGATGACATCACGCATGTAGAGTTCAGGCATGTAAAACTAAAGTATGATGACTTTTACGCTTTGGACGATGTAAGCGTCGAGATAAAACAGGGGGAAAATATAGCGCTTGTGGGAGACAGCGGAGGCGGAAAAAGTACATTTATAAATATGCTACTTCGTTTTTATGACCCAGATGATGGTAAAGTGTTGGTAAACGGAACGAACATAAAAGAGTTTACGCAAGATTCGCTAAAACATCACATCTCTTTGGTAACACAGAGAATCTATATATTTCAAGACACACTTGCCGCAAATGTAGCTTATGGACAAGAGATAAATGAAGATAAAGTAAATGAAGCACTAAAATTGGCGGATGCTTCAAGTTTTGTTGCCTCGCTCGAGAATGGCATATATACCAAGATGGAGGAGTTTGGCTCAAACCTATCAGGCGGACAGAGACAAAGGGTGGCAATTGCAAGAGCCATTTATAAGCACTCCTCGGTTATTATTTTCGATGAAGCAACATCGGCTTTGGATAATGAGAGTGAAAAAAGAATCCAGATCGCTCTTGATGAGTACACAAAAGATAAAATTACTATAACAATCGCACATAGATTGGGCACTATTAAAAATGCAGATAAGATTTTAGTTATGCAAAAAGGCAAAATTATAGCAAGCGGAAAACATAGTGAACTTTTAGATAGTTGTGAGGTTTATCAGAGATTGGCAGGACAATTTGAGGAATAATGAAGAAATAGTTAAATAGTTTTGCAGTACAATTTGAGAAATGTATAATAAAAAAGGGAAAGATTCTGATTCAACTCTTTTTAATTCCGTAGAAACTACAGAGAAAATTCTATCGATATTGACGAAGAAATTTATTTTAAGATAGCAGAGGCAATCATCAGTGAAAAGTGACTTAAAAAATTTATTTATTGTAGGTACTCCATTGCAACTGTTGAACGCAATTGAAGCAGCAAAACAGTTTAAATTAGAGAATAATATATTGATTGTAGTCCATAGATCATTAGAAGCAAATAAAGTTCAAATTGAGACTTTAAAAAGTTTATACGATTGGGAAAAGATAATTGATATAGAGTATAGCCGTCATTCAAGTATATTTAAATACATCAATTTGGTAAAATATTTAAAAAAGCACAGTTATAAGTATATATTTATTTCAAAACTAGAAGTAGTTCCAAAAATAGTTATACCTAATGTAACCAAAGAGAATGTTTTTCTTTTGGATGACGGTGCATTAACAATTAAAATTTATGAAGAGCATATTAAGACAAATAAAATAAATAAGTATAATTTCAGAGAGTTAAGATTTTTATTTTTTGGACTAAAGATTAAGATTAGAGATAAAATTAATCTTTTTACATATTTTGATTTAGAGCCTGTCAATGACATTTTAGTAATTAAAAATAATTTGACTTTTCTAAAAGAGAGCTACTTGAAAAATGCAAAAAAAGATAATGATATCATCTACTTTGTGGGGCAACCCATATATGATACTATAGGCATTGACAGTTACATTAAAAATTTAGAAAAATTAATAAAGAGCAGTAACAAAAAAGTAGTTTATATTCCTCATCGTGGAGAAAAAAAAGATTTTTTACTGCTGCTCTCTTCCCTTAATAATCCACTATTGACAATACTGGAGATAGGAATGCCTATTGAGATGTACTTTTTACAAAATGGAATCTATCCGTCTCGCATCATATCGTATTATTCCACGGCATTAACAACCCTAGATATTATTTATGATGACTGTGAGATTAATCCTATCCGCGTTCCCGATAGTTTCTTTAGTCATAATAAAATTTTAAGCAAAGCATTAAATGTATTTTATAAACACTTTGATGAGAGTAAAATTATATTGTATGATAAAATATGAATTTGAAAAATATGCTAAAAAATGAATAAAACTCAGAAAAGAAGATACCTGTTTTTTGTATCCCAAGACTATAGCTTTGCCGTATTGAGACCGCTTCAGCAGAAAATACTGATGCAAGGTGATGAGGCAAAATGGTTTATGTACGGGGATGAGATAAACATAGATTATTTGCGCGCAGATGAAGTCAGATTGTTTAGTATCGAAGAGGTTATTGACTATCAGCCAGATGCAGTTTTTGTTCCCGGAAATGTGATTCCGTCATTTATTCCTGGGCTAAAAGTTGAGGTTTTTCACGGTTTGCCGAGTGCAAAAGTAAAAAAGAACGGGCAGTTGTATCACTATATTATCAGGGGAATGTTTGACCTATACTGTACACAAGGTCCAAGTTCGACGCAGAAGTTTCAAGAGCTTGCAAAACAGTATGGTTTTTTCAATGTGGAAGAGACCGGCTGGTGTAAACTTGACCCTCTGTTTCCGTTAGAAAAAATAGACGAGAACTCAAAACAAAAGTCAATCTTTTTTGCTTCAACATTTAGTCCTAGATTTTCAAAAGCAAAAATTTTATATCCTCTTATTCTTGATATGATGAAAAAATATGATTTTAATTGGTATATTACCTTGCATCCAAAAATGAATTCAAGCATAGTAGAGCTGTACAAATCGATAGATTTGCCAAATGTGCAATTTGTTGAGTCAACTGAATTGATTGAAAGTTTTAAGA
>NZ_JAVVFL010000003.1:0-28969 GCF_032250635.1 Sulfurimonas sp. | reverse complement strand
TCTATAAAAGCCTCTAGCTCATTTGACATCGCTTACTCTACCGAGATATACTCATCGCCCACAAAGAAAATTTTTCCATCTATATAGACATACCCATCATCTATGCTTACTTCATAAACGGCATGCTCAGAGAGATCTTTTGAAAGCTCTATTATATAACCCTCTTTTTCTAAAGCGTACAACTTTTGATTGTGAACTATCATTCCCAAAAAGTGCGCAAATGGAAACTTTGACGATGCATTTTTTTGCAGATCTGAATTTAGGGAGATTATCTCACCCTGCTTTGTTGCTATATAGATATTTTTACCATCAGAGACAACATTTCTTATGTCAAAATCAGTTCTGATCTCTTTTTCTCCCAGAGAGAGTATTTTGTGTCCTGTAGCGGCAATTATTTTGTTATCTAAGAGATTGAAATATATAATATTGTTAAAGTGCTCTTCGGAGCTCACGATTACCGTTCTTAACTTTTTCTTGGTTTGTGAGTTTATAATAACTACTTTTCCATCAAGTGTCGAGAAGAGAACTAAATCATCCTTTATAGAAGGTTTTACAATCTTTGAATTCACCACTATCGGAGCATCGCCCTGCTCTTTTAAAAGAAGCGATTTATCGGCTATGGAGTAAAGTGCCATCTCATTGCTTGCAAAAAGAACCGCCAGGAGGTCATCTTTTATGCCTGCTGTTGCTATAGTTCTTTTTAAATTAAACTTCTCAACCATTTTGCTATCGGCTGCATATTGAAGTGTTAGATTGCCGTCGATGTCCGCACTCATTACCCATCCATCACTATAACCCAAAAGCTTTTGATCTTCGGGAATTATAATATCAACGACTCTGCCTTTTGCCAGAACTTTTCTATCCTCGACAAGTGCCGCTTCAGAGGCGACTCCTTCAATAGTTACGTCACTGCCTCCGCAATACTCCCAATCATCTTTGACCTCCGCGGGTTTAAAAACCTCTTTGGAGCTACATGCGCTAAAAGCAAATAGTAAAAATGCAATTATTGCTATATGTAAAATTTTCAAAATATTAGTTCACTCCATAATGCTTAAGAACAGACACCAACTCATTCAAAGATGACTCTGCTGAGACTTTTGAGAGAACTGTTTTTGCTTTATCTGCCTTGTTTTCATTCAGCAGCATTACCGCACTCTTTACCAGCGCAAGGTCTCTGTATATCGCATTTTGTTTTGATGCATACTCTTCAAGAGCAGCCGTATCTTGTGCTAATTCATACTTTGCCAAATCAGTTATAATCATAGCATCTGAGCTCTTCAAGCCCTTGAGCAGCTCAATATCACTGTTGGCTATAGCTTGTGAGTATAGCCATACATCATGCAGGTTTGGACTTAATTTTTTAAGCTCTGAGAGAGTAGCGGCATCGCTCGGGTCTGACTGTAACTTCAAAAGCACCGCATTTGCAGCTGAAACCTTACCCTCTTCATTTATGTTGTATACTATATTTGCTCCTACTACCAGAACTATTGCAACAACTGAAGCTATCATAACGTTTTTATATTTTTTTACAAATTTCTCAGTCATGACCGCTTTTTCAAAAAACTTCTCTTCGGAGTTTAACTCCTCTTTTACCATGTTTATATTCTCTTTTAAGCTCAAAAATATTCCTTTTTAATTAACAATTTTCCAAAAGTTCAAAATAATATCGCATAGTTTGTTAAAGTTTCATCAAATAGATAGATTTTTTTTGCTACAATCTACAAAAGGGCAGATACTAACGCCCATAATTGTAGAGGATGGCTGGATGCAAGTAGATGACAAACTGTTAGAGAGGCTCGAAAAACTATCGTTTTTAAAAGTCTCTGATGATAAAAGAGAAGAGATCATAAATCAACTCTCTGAATTCGTAAGCTTTGTAGATAATTTAAGTGAATTAGATACTGATGGTGTCGATGCTAAATTTGCGATGAGCGATGATGCAACACTTTTAAGAGAGGATATTGCGTATTGTAATGTGGAGATAAACGAGAGCATACTTAAAAATTCGCCTCTTAGCGATGATGGCTTTTTTATTGTTCCAAAGATAATTGATTAACTGATGTTACGCACTTTTGTAAAAAAGTTCGTAAAACACTTTATAAATCTCGAAAAACCTTTTTTTCGTAGCTTTAGGGGGTTGCAAGGGACATTTGTCCCTGCCATTAAAACGGACGAGTTCGTTTTAGTGCGTAACATTTAGTGATTAACGTAGCTTTTTTGTACTATTATAGTAAAATTTAATAAAACCAAAGGAAACCTGTTATGAGTGATGATACTAAAAAACCAATAGATATTAAAAAACTGCTCAAGAGTGTTTTGCACTTTGACTCTTCAGACTTGCACCTTGTTCCCGGAAGTGAACCGCAAATCAGAATTGACAAGTCACTAAAACCTCTTAACCTTCCTATATTACATGCCAAAGAGATAGAAGAGATGGCTTATGCTCTTATTGAAGATAAGCAGAAAAAAATATTTGAAGAGAAAAATGAACTTGACTTCTCTTTTGAGCTAGAGAATGTCGGACGTTTTCGTGCAAACTACTATAGAACCATTGCGGGTATTGCATGTGCGTTTCGTATGATTCCTATCGATATTCCGCCGCTTGAGAAGTTCAATAACAACCCAATCTTTAAAGAGCTTGTAAAGAGAGAAAAAGGGCTAATCCTCGTAACTGGACCTACCGGAAGCGGTAAGTCTACAACTCTGGCTTCTATGCTTCATGAAATCAATATTACGGTTAACAAGCATATCATCACCATCGAAGACCCTGTAGAGTTTGTTCATACAAACATAAAATCTCTCTTCTCACAAAGAGAGGTCGGCTCAGATACAAGCTCATTTGCCACTGCACTCAAATATGCACTAAGACAGGATCCAGATGTTATTCTAGTAGGTGAGATGAGAGATAAAGAGACTATTTCTGCAGCTCTTACTGCCGCTGAGACGGGTCACATAGTTTTTGGAACGCTGCATACAAACTCAGCACCGGCAACCATAAACCGTATTATCGACGTTTTTGATGCGGGTGAGCAGGCGCAGGTAAGAGCACAGCTCGCATCTTCGCTTATATCAGTTATTTCACAATCTCTGATGCCTAGAATCGGAGGCGGAATAGTTGCGACTCAAGAGGTTCTCATAGCAAATCCCGCTATTCAAAACTTAATCAGAGAAGATAAAGTTCACCAGATCTATTCTCAAATGCAGCTAAACCAGAACGAAACAAATATGACCACACAAACAGACCAACTCTTAGCGCTGCTTCGTAAAAAAGTTATCTCAAAAGAGGTCGCAATTACAGCTTCAAACAGACCTGAAGAGTTGATGAAGATAATTCACAATATGTAGAAAAACAAGGAGTGTTAGACACTTCTTGTTTTCAACTCTTTCTAACTCTTATCATTTTAAATCTTTCTCCAAGAAAATTCGGCATTATCAGTATTTTTACCTTCTCAAGCTCTTGCTTGTAAATCTTCTCATCCACTTTTGTTTTTAAAATCTCCAAAAGCTCTAAGATTCCCATATTCACAAGCGCTACCATCTGCGCTTTTAGCTCTATGAACTCTACTCCTGCCTCTTCATAAGCATCTTTTACATGTTCAAACGTCACGTCGTATGTAAGATCTAACTTTGCAAATAGCTCATCTCTTTTTATATTTTCATCAAAAAAGGGGATGACATCATGCTTAGCGTAGACTCTTAGCGAAAAATCTGGACGTGCTTGCATCTCTCCGTAGTCAAAACTCATAAACTCAAACTTATCGCACGCACCAGCCATCTCATGAGCAAACTCTTCGTAACCTACGGCTATCTCGCCTCTGTCTTTATGATACTTTTTTGCTTTTTGCTCTACCCACTCATCATCTACGTCAAAGATGACTTCATGAGTATCTACTCTGGCACTTTTACCTTTATAGTAGAGCTCACATGGGAATGCGTCAAATATCTCATTTGCTATAAAAAAGGCATTTTTACACTTTAACTCGTTTAGTGATTTGTAGTGAGTTAGTTTAACAGCATCTCCAAAACTCTCATTAAAGTAATTTTTTTGAAACTCTTGAAGTGTCTCAAATCTCTCAATAATTACAAAGTTGAAGCTCTCTAAAAGTTTAGGACGCAGTGTGTAGATAAACTCTATAACATCTGCTAAAAAGTAACCATGATGCGCGCCTATCTCGCATATTGTCGCATCCTCTGCCAAAAAGTCCTCATCGACCAGAGAGATAATATGCTTTGCGATAGTTCCGCCGAAAAATTTGCTTGTACTGACGGAGGTGTAAAAATCTCCGCCTTTTCCTATATCTTTGTATGTAGCGTAGTAGCCATCTTCACCGTAGAGCCACTCCGACATATAGTCGCTAAATCTACTAGCTTTAATCATCTTTATACATCTCATAGAGCGTAAGAAGCTCAAGCTGTCTATCCATCTCATATATCTCTACATCAATCTTTTGAATCTCCACAGAGTTTTGTAAAAGCTCTACATCATACTGAGTTTTATATCCGGCACCGAAGAGCTCTTTTGTATCTTCTAGCAGTTTCTCATATATATCTCTATTTTCAACACTCAACTGTTTTTTCTTCTCAAAATTATCTATATTTTGCATAACTTGTTCAAAGATTGCTTTTTGCTCTCGTTTTTTATCCTCAATTACAATCACAGATTTTAAATAATCTATTTTTGAAGATTCAACATCTCTAAAGGTGTTTATATCAAGAGGCAACGTTGCTCTAATACCATAGTTATAGTAATCAGTTTCGTTGGATATAGCTGTGGAACCTGGTACATATTGCTGATTTTCACTCTCTTTCCAGTTATAGCCAGCTACAAAATTGATTTGAGGAAGATATTTTGACACTGTCATATTTTTATTGTATCTGTTTTTGCTTATCTCGCTTTTAGACATGCTCAAAACCATATTATTCTCTAAAAACTCCTCTTGAGTTATTAGTTTTAGCTCTGGCACAAAAGCATTATCATATTTCATATCACTAATGGCATTGAACTTTGATATAACTCTCTCTTTGTTTGTCTCTATGTCATAGAGCGCTTGGATAACAATGTTTCTCTCGATTATTGCACTGTCTAAAAAGCCGGAATCAAGCTGACCGTTTAGATAATCCTCTTTTTTCTGCGCAAGATTAATCTCTGAATTCTCAATCTGCAGCTTCTGCTTGCTTATCTTCAAATCCATCTGTTTTATCTGGATCAAAAGTGAGACTGCCTCTTTTGCCAACTTTCTTTTTGTAACATCTGTAAAATTGTTTGAGTAAATCCTCGAAGCCTCTGCAAACTGAATTCCATAGTAGATTCCACCGCTTTTAAAGATAGGCTGATCCATCACAATCGCCGCACTCTGTTGAGTCTGCTTATTTTCATACGGATTGCTTTTTGAATAACTGTAGTTTAAATTCAGAGGCGCGATCCATGAGTCGCGAAGCTTTGAACTCTCCGCCTCATTTTTTTCATAGTCATACTTAAACTGCTCTTTTTTATTTTCAGAGATGTAGCTATCTAGCTCTTCCTCTGAAACAAGTAGCGTACTACAAAGAGTTAAGAGCGCGATTGAGAGCTTTAAAGCCTTCATCTGTTTCCTCTTTCGTGATTGTAAGTGCTGGCAAAAGTCTAAGAGTGTCACGTCCAGCTTTTAAAACTATAGCTCCCTCTTCTCTTGCTTTTGAGACTATTTTAGTAAGTGTGTCTGCATCCCTAACACGCAATCCGCACATCATTCCAATGCCAACTTTTGAAGTAAAAACATCCTTATGAGCAGCATAAAACTTCTCTAGTTCACTATCAAAGTAATCTATGCCTTCTTGAAGCTCTCCACTCTCGTTCATCTCGTTTAAAATATCCACAACCTCACATGCGGCTGTAGTACTTAAAAAGTTTCCGCCGAATGTAGAGCCGTGATCTCCTGCGCTAAAAACCTCTTTTAAAGTAGTCATAACGACACCGATAGGAACGCCGCCGCCAAGACCTTTTGCTAACGTTACAACGTCAGGCTCTATGTCGTAGTAGTTTGACGCCAAAAACTTTCCTGTTCTGTAAACGCCTGTTTGCACCTCATCGACAATGAGAAGCACATTTTTTTCTTTTAAAAATGCTGCAAGTTTTTGAACAGACTCTCTATCTAGCGGCTGAACACCGCCCTCGCCCTGAACAAGCTCAATCATAACCGCACATGTATGCTCATCCACAAGAGATGCTACATGATTGATATCATCGGCATAGACAAAGCCGTCTGGATATGGACCAAAATAGCTATGCATCTTCTCTTGACCGGTCGCTTTTACCGTTGTAATCGTTCTTCCGTGAAAAGAGTGTTGAAGCGTTATGACCTTATATCTCTTAACCTCACCGTCTTTTTCGCCGAACTTTCTCGCTATCTTTATAGCGCCCTCATTTGCTTCAGCTCCGCTATTTCCAAAAAAGCACTTCATATCGTATCCGCTTGCTTCAACTATCTTTTGCGCCGCACGAGCCTGCGGAGCAATGTAGTAAAGGTTTGAAGTGTGAGTAATATTTGAGATCTGTTTGCATATTGCGTCATTGACTCTTTTATTTGCATGCCCTACGCTGCAGACTGCTATTCCAGAAGCAAAATCTATATACTCTTTACCCTCTGCGTCAAACAGCTTTGCATTGCTGCCCCTTACAAACTCAACATCTGCTCTTGCGTACGTCGGCAGAACATATTTGTTATCCAAATCCATTATATTACTCATCTTTTTATCTCCACCCTATTTTCTTGAAATATAGCACTCTTTGTATAGAGTGCATGTTTTGAAGTTGTTAAATTATTAACGCCTCTTGTCCCGCTGTATATCAAAACACAATCGTCGCGCAAATCATCATTGTGTTTTACTTTAAGCACAACGCTGCCCGATTCTGAAGATATCACTACCATCTCCCCTTCACCAAACCCCAAAGAGCTGTGCAGGTAGACCTTCTCATCTCTGTTAAACTGAGAGTTTAGACTCGTCGGACTCTTGGAGGTGATGAGATAAAAACCGCTCTGCTCTTCATCAACTTTAGCATCAAACTCATCCTGAAAAACAAACTCTTTTGTCTTTGTATCAAAACCGTTTTTATACGGCACATCCTCTCTCTTTTCGACATACCATGAGCCATCAATCTTTTGAACTGCAAAATTTTTAAAATGCTTTAGGTAAAACTCTTCACTCTCAAGTGTAACACCAAACTCTTTGCATAGATAAGACGCTAAATCATACTCGCATATTCCGATCTCACTCTGTGCAACTTTTGGCATAAACGACATAACGTTGTGCGAATAGGAGGTTCTGACATCATCTTTGTATAAAAAACTTTTTGCAGGAATAATCAGATCGGCTACTTCACTCGTCTCATTCTCATAAAGCCCGAAGTAGACAACATTTTCAACCTTGCCAATCGACTCTCTTACCCTTTGCGAATCGGGCATCTGCGAGAGCGGGTTTGCACCTTGGATGAAAACAGTTTTAAAATCTGCAAACTCCGTATCCACTTTTGAGACTTTTTTTGCCTTTTTGTTAAACGGCGACTCTATGCCCTCTCTTGAGGCACCAAGGTAGCTTACACCACACCCCTCTTTGCCAAAAAGACCTAGCATTACGGCAAATGCGTCAATAGCTCTCATAACATCAACGCCGTCTCTGTACTTTTGAACTCCCACACCACACACTATAGCGACTTTTTTATCTTTTACCATAGCAAGGATATCTCCAAGCTGCCCCAAAGATACGCCTATCTGATCCAAAACAGATTTTATCCTGATGTTTTGCGTTAACTCATAATACTCTTCATAATCAGTTGCATAAGCATCCAAAAACTCTTCGTCGCATCCGTTTTCTATGTGCAAAAAACGACTAAGCAGCATCGCTAAAAAGAGGTCGGTGTTTGGCTTTATCTGAAGATATAGATCTGCACTCTTTGCAATTTTAGTCCTGATCGGGTCTATGACAATAATCTTTTTATCTTTTACAAGAGGCAGAAGATGGCTGGATGTCGTATGGGGGTTTCTGCCCCAAAATATTACAACCTCCGACTTTGCCACTTCGCTGATTGGCATGTTTTTATTACTGCCTCTACCCTCGATAATTCCTGCCTCACCTGCTCCATCACAAAGAGTTCCCTCTGTCAAAATAGCTCCGTAAGAAGCAAAGAAATGATCGGTGACCTCTTGCATCAAAGCAAAATTTCCGCTTCCGCGGTAGTGAAGCACTTCGCTTTTATCGCATGAGGCGATCATCTCTTTTAGTTTTAAAAGAGCCTCTTCAAGGGTTATCTCTTTGCCCTTGTATCGGGGCTTTTCAATGGTTTTGTATTTTTCATAATGATTCATATGCGGACATAAAAAGCCCTGCGTATGTCCCTCTTTCAGACCTTTTAACTTCCCCTCTTCATAGACGATTTCACAAGCATCGTAACAATCAAGCGGGCATGCGGTAACACTACTCATTTTTTAGTTCTACTTTTACAAGCTTAGAGAAGAGTTTTGGCGAATCTATGACTATCTGAGCCAGATATTTAGATATATTTTTACTATCTGCAATACTTAAAAGCCTTGAGACGCTATAAGAAGTTTTTTCGCCCTCGATGTAAACAGCTCTTTTTTTTGCGTCCAACACATCCTCTTCATCAAGGTATATGCTAAGAAGTGCTTTGGAGGTATTTGCGATTTTTGCCAGCGGAGCGGCAACTCCTACGACTTGACCCGGTTTTACGAGCATCTCATAAAGAACAAACCCATCTGCTACCAAGTTTTTATCTTTGATACTTCTCTCAAGCTGAACCTCTCTAAGCCTCAAATCAGATATCTGAGCTTTTAAGTTCTGAATCTCTTTTCTCGTGTTTAGGTATAGATTTTCACTTGTAATTAGGTCGTAAAATTCTCTATCCTTCTCAACCGAAGACTTAAACTTCAATGGCTCTATTTTTCTATAATTCTCTCTTTTTTTCACAAGTGAATCTTCCAGATTTACCAAAACAGCTTCACTCATCTCCAGAGAGTTTTTTATATACATAAGCTTCTCTCTTATAAGCCTTAACTCCTTCTCATCAACCTCAGAATCAATCTTTATATATGGCTTAGATGTGAGCAAAGTTCCAACTAAAGCCTCGTCTGCACTTAAAATTAGACCTGAAACATTTGCTGATATGTCTCTTATCTCGTAAGGCTCAACTTTTGCGTAATATATTTTTGCGTGTGTGAGGGTAAGAAACAGAGCAAGTAGAGTAAAAATTTTCATTCAACACCTTTTACAAGGTTGCCCTTGATTAATTAAGCACATTTTACCATTTCATTATTAACATTCAAGCATATTTCATCATTATTTTGGTACTATTTACTACTTATAAAAGTATATTTCAAAGGCTTTAAATGTCCGTTTTAGAAAATGTCGACGCTGCTACAAACCTGGCAAAAAATAATGAATTACAACTTTTAGTATTTAGAATCAATAACAAGCCGAGTGCTGCGCACTATGCTATCAATGTTTTTAAAACACGCGAGGTAGTGGAATCAAAAAACCACTTTATCACGCAGATTCCCTCATCTCACAGAATGCTAGAGGGTACAATAGTTCTTCGCGGAATGCAAATCCCCATACTAAACCTCCCGCTTTGGCTTGGAACAATACTTACAAAAGAGGAGATTAGCAAGTCAAATATACTTGTTTGCGACTTCAACGGTATAGTAATAGGGCTTAGAATTATGTCTGCATACAGAGTTATAAAGAAGAACTGGAACGAGATGCATGCTCCAGAGAGCTACAGAATGGGTGAAAATAACGTAGTTATCAATGACACAAGACTAGAAGACGGAAGTCTGTGCCTTGTTTTGGACTATGAAAAACTTTTAGCGGACGTCATACCTCAAGCCATGGTAAATGTGCTTGAATCGCCTGCAAATTTAAAAGACCTAAATATTCCAATCAAACTTAAAAACGGTACGGTTTTAGTAGCTGAGGATTCTAAAACAGCTCAAAAACATCTCAAACAGATTTTTGAAAATGCAAACCTCTCAATGAAACTCTTTGAAAATGGAAAGCTACTTGTTGATTATATAAATTCACTTGGGGATGATGCCTCAAAAATACCTGCGGTAATCACCGATATAGAGATGCCTGAGATGTCCGGATTTACTGTCGTCAAACTACTCAAAAGCTCTTCAAAAACAAAAAATATACCTGTTATTGTTAACAGCTCCATGACGGGCTCAAACAATAAAAGAGAGGCTGAAGTCTTGGGTGCTGATGGCTTTATAGATAAAACAAAAAGTCAAAATATCATACCGCTAATCGTAGAAGTTATGAATATGAAAAACAGCTGATTTTTATCTTTTAAAATTCGCTTTTCTGGGGAACAAGGGACACAAGCATGAAAGAGATGATAGAGACGATAAAAGCGCTATCGAGCAATATCGGAGTTTTATATGTAGAGGACAACATAGGTCTTTCAAAAAACGTAGAAACACTTCTTTTAAGAGTATTTAAGAGTGTGTACATTGCGCATGACGGGGAAGAGGGCTATGCTCAGTTTTTAAAACATAGACCCAAAATTGTTATTACAGACGTAAATATGCCCCGCATGAACGGCTTTGTAATGGCACAAAAGATTAAAGATGTAGCGCCGGATTGTAAAATTATAATTCTCTCTGCATATGATGAGAAAAAGCATCTATATACGGCTATTAAACTAGGTATTTTCTCTTACTTGCATAAGCCTACCAAAGCTCCCGAACTCATCAATGCTCTTCACGATGCTGTAATCTCTATACATAAAGAGGAGAATAGCCGTATTTTCTTAACCCAGCTGCAAAACATCTTTAACTATCAAAATAATATTGTCATTATGATGCATAATAATAAATTTGTTCTCGTAAACAGACGTTTTGACGAATTTTTTGGAGTTGAAAGTATAGATGAATTTAACGAAAAATATAGTGACATCAATGAACTCCTGCTTGAGCATAAAGAGTTTTTGCATACTACCCCTTCATCATCGTGGATAAATACAGCAGTCCAAAATAAGGGCAAACTCTACCACACAAAGATGCAAAACCATAAAGGTGAAAAGAGACACCTTATACTCAAACTAAGAAATATACCTGAAAAAGAGGATCACTTTATTCTCTCCTTTGATGATGTGACAGAGCTAAACCTTATGTCTCTTTTTGATGCAAATGCATCAAGAGATGATGAGAACGCCAAAGATAAGATTGCAATTTTAACTCTTCTGCAGGTCGTCAAAGACAACTCTTCAGAGGTAAAAATACACAACTTCTACAAAGGGCTCACAATAGTTAATCCTGCTGTTATAACTGATATAAATGAGGAAAGCTTTGCGCTCAAAACAGTCAATACGCAACTAAAAATTGTGCAAATTACTAGATATATGACAATCACTTCAGAGATATTTCCAAAAGATGTTGTTTGCAAATCCGTAAAGAGTCTTGACTCTGATAACCAGACAATAGTCATAGATGATGTCTCGTTTGTATCAAGAAGTATTGTAGATAGAAAATACACCCGCCTTGAGCCTGATGCAGACCATGGGTGCTCACTCTACTTTAAAAATATAAAATTCCCGGGCGAATCAAGCGTCATGGATATCTCTGAGGTCTCTGCAAAATTAAAGACAGACGCACTTCCTGCCGGAATAGAAATTGGCACAAAAATCAAAGTAGTAATAAGCCTAAAGCTAAAAGGTAGACTCATAACGCTAAGTACTCTAGGAAGCGTTTACAGGATAGAAGAGAACAAGCGTGACTATAACATCGTAGTTCTTTATGAACTTCTGCAAAAAAATCTCAACGACATTAGAGAGTACCTCTCCAAGCGTCAAATAGAGCTTATCCGTGAATTTAAATCAGTAGATATTAATTCACAAAACTAAAAATATAACTATATAAAAGGGTTTATTTGCACAATATAACACTAAGAAATAAATATACGCTGGCTCTTGTGTTGACTGGGTTATTTGGAGTAATCTCTTATTTTATAACAATTTTTTTAATTCAGAACAACTCTCACTCTTTTGAAGATATCAATCTGCTTGGAAAAGAGCGAATGCTATCTGGAAAAATCCTTTTTTACACCAATGAGGTTTATCATCACTATAGCTATACACAGGTAGAGAAACTAAAAAAAGCTATAACAGAATTTAAAGAAGTTGAAAGTACTTTAAAAAGCAGAGGATATATTTTTGAGCAGGATGGTAAAAAAGAATTTTTTACACTCGCAGACTCTTTTGTAGATTTTTTTAACGAAGGAGGCCAAAACTGGAATGAAGAAAAAGGTTTGGAGATTGATTTCCTAATAAGTGCTCAATATGAAAAATTGCTAAATAATATAGACAGCTATATTTCAAAAGTCCAAAAGGAAAATGAAGATAAGATAAAATATATCTTAATCATAAAAATCATTCTTTTTATACTCTTGGTTGCTCTATTAATAGCTCAAGCTATTTTTATATTTATTCCAGCAGAAGAAGAGATAAAAGAAAAGAGTAGAGAACTTGAAGATATCAACAGAGATCTTCAAGAGCGCGTTGATGCAGAGGTCGCAAAGAACAAGGAAAAGGCCCTGCAAATAATTCATCAATCAAGACTTGCAACTATGGGAGAGATGGTTAGTATGATTGCCCACCAGTGGCGCCAACCTCTATCATCTATATCTACAATATCGGGAACTCTTTCGCTTGATGTTATGATGGAGAACTACAATGCCGATTTTTTCCAAAAAGAGCTGGAGTCCATTGATGAGCTGGCACAACATCTCTCTTCAACAATAGATGATTTTAGAAATTTTTTCAAAACCGACAAAGAGCTTCACAATGAGAAGATAAAAGATATAGTCAAGAGCAGTTTTAAAATTATTGCTCCAACTCTGGAGGCAAAAAAGATAAGGTTTGAAAACAACATAGAGGATGGTATTTTTGTAAACACCTATGTATCTGAAATCAAACAGGTGCTTCTAAACATAATGAAAAATGCTGAAGATGTGTTGGTCGAAAAGGAGATTCAAAATCCAACTATCTATATTGAAGGAAGCAAAAACAACGGTTATGCGGAGATAGTTATTGAAGATAACGCTGGAGGTATCTCTCCTGAGATTATAAATAGAATTTTTGAACCGTACTTCACTACAAAAAAGTCTAAAGACGGAACAGGGCTTGGTCTTTATATGTCAAAAATAATAGTTGAAGAGCATTGTAAGGGGAAGCTAAGCGTTGAAAACGGCAAGGATGGTGCAAAGTTTACAATTAAACTGCCGCTTAGTTCGGAACACACCGGCAAAAGAGTAGCCGATGCGCCTGAGTTTAACTAAATAACGAGATAAGAATACCGGCGGCAACTGCTGAGCCGATAACACCTGCAACATTTGGACCCATTGCATGCATTAGTAGCATGTTTGAGCGGTCATACTCCATACCTACTTTGTTAGATACGCGAGCCGCCATAGGAACAGCAGAAACACCTGCGGAACCGATAAGCGGATTTATCTTGTTTCCGGGAAAGAGGTTCATAATCTTAGCCATAATAACACCTGCAGCCGTACCCACAGAGAATGCCACAACACCAAGTGCCAGAATTGCTAAAGTGTCCGCAACCAAGAACTGATCCGCTGCCAATTTTGAACCAACGGCAAGTCCCAAGAAAATAGTTACTATATTTATAAGCGCATTTTGCATAGTATCAGAGAGTCTATCTACAACACCACTCTCTTTAAGGAAGTTACCAAACATAAACGCACCGATAAGAGGCGTCGCATCAGGGAGAACCAAGATAGCAAGCACTAAAACCATGATAGGAAAAACCAATTTCTCTAAACGAGAGACATGACGCATCGTACTCATCTTAATTCTTCTCTCGGCATCCGTAGTAAGCGCTCTCATAATAGGAGGCTGAATAATAGGAACCATCGCCATATATGAGTAAGAAGCAACCGCAATAGCACCAAGCAGTTCAGGTGCGAGTTTTGATGCGATGAAAATAGAGGTCGGACCGTCTGCTCCACCGATAATCGAGATTGCAGAGGCTTGCTGAAGCGTAAAGTCAAAAATAGGCGTATACTGAGCAAGAGCAACCGCTCCGACAAGTGTTCCGAATATTCCAAACTGTGCAGCACCGCCAAGAAGTGCGGTTTTTGGGTTTGAGAGTAGCGGACCAAAATCAGTCATAGCTCCAACTCCCATAAATATAAGAATAGGGAAAAACTGGTTTGCCAAGCCCATCTCATACATAATACCTAGAAATCCACCCGGTCCAGCAATTCCGGCAATAGGAATGTTTGCCAAAAGTCCGCCAAATCCTATCGGCAAAAGAAGCAGAGGTTCAAAGCCCTTTGCGATTGCAAGATAGAAGAGCACAAATGCAATGAGTATCATGATTACTCTACCCCATGACTTGTGGAAATCACTCATTTTTTCACCATGAGAGCTTAATTCATCTGGATTTGGGCTCACAAAAGCTTTAACACCCGTAGAGTTTATAAAACCACCAACCATTTCACTAAATGACTGTGCTTGATATGTTTCAACTTTTTTAGTACTTACTTCATGTGAAGTAGTATCTGCAGCAGGGCTTGAGGCATAGAGCGAGCTAAAACCAAAAAGCATGAGCAGCGTAAGAATTTTTATAACATTTTTTTTCATCTAGATTATCCTAGCACTGCTACGACTTGACCTTCGACCACTTTATCGTTAGTAGCAACATTTATCGATTTTATAACACCGCCTTTTGGCGCCACGATATCTATCTCCATCTTCATAGACTCTAAAATCAAAATAACATCGCCCTCGTTGACGCTCTGACCCGGATTAGCAACTATTTTCCAAACACTGCCTGGTAAAAGAGCTTTAATATCTAACTGAGTACCTGATGTTGTAACTACTTTAGGAGTTGAAGGCGACACGCTCTCTCCATTTACCTCTGTAACCTGAATATCAACATTGCCTTCTGCAACCTGAACACTAAATTTTTGACCATCAACCACTACTGTATAGCTTCCATTACCCATATTTGAACTTCCTTCTTCTTTTTTCATATCTGATATTTTACGAACATTTAACTCGCCCTCTCCTTTGAGAAAAGCGATACCCTTCTCATGACAAGCCGCTGCTATGAAAATATTCTCTTCTGTTATCTCAATATTTTCTTCTTTGAGCTTATTTATCCAGTTGCTTAAAGATTTACTCTCATCAGCATTTGCCAAATCAAGAGCCTTCTCTGTAGTAGGCTCTAAACCTAGCTTTTCAGAAGCGATTCTTACGATTTCAGGATCCGGTGCAACGGGAGTTTTACCAAAATATCCAAGTACCATTTTTCCATAACCTGGAGCAATCGCGTTCCAAGGACCTTGCATAACATTGTTAAGCGCCTGCTGGAAGTAAAATTGAGAGACAGGAGTAACAGATGTGCCGTAACCGCCCTTTTCTACAACTTCAGTCATTGCCGCTATAACCTCAGGAAATCTATCCAAAATATTATTATCGCGCATCATCTGGGTATTTGCAGTAAGTGCACCTCCAGGCATTGGAGAGAATGGAATAATAGGAGAGACCATAGTTGCCTCAGGGGGCATAAAGTAGTCAGAGAGGCAAAATTGAAGCTCTTTTTCGTATGTTAAGATCTTGTTAATCTCTAATCCGCCAAGATCATAATCCATACCTTTTGTAGCATGAAGCATTGTTAATATATCAGGCTGGCTTGTTCCGCCGCTTACAGGTGAAGCTGCCATATCTATTCCGTCCACGCCAGCTTCGAGTGCAGCCATATATGCAGCTACTGAAACACCTGCAGTCTCATGAGTGTGAAGTCTTAAGTGTGTTCCCTCAGGAATAAGACGTCTAGCCATCTGAATAGTTTCAAAAACTTTTTGAGGGTTTGAAGTTCCGGATGCATCTTTAAAACAGATGCTGTTATAAGGTATACCGCTGTCCAATATCTCACGTAGTGTTTTTTCGTAAAATTCAACAGTGTGAGCGCCGTAGCACCCCGGAGGAAGATCCATCATGGTTACAACAATTTCATGTTTTAGCCCATGATGCACGATTCTCTCACCTGAGTATTTTAGGTTCTCAACATCATTAAGAGCGTCAAAATTTCTGATAGTCGTCGTACCGTGTTTTTTGAACATCTTTGCATGCAAATCGATTAGCTCTTTAGAGCCGGTGTCTAGCATTACGGTGTTTACGCCACGCGCTAAAGTTTGAAGATTTGCATCCGGTCCTACAATTTCACGAAATCGGTCCATCATCTCAAACGCGTCTTCTCTAAGATAGAAATACAAGGATTGAAACCTAGCGCCACCGCCAAATTCAAAGTGAGTTATTCCCGCAGTTTTTGCAGCTTCGACCGCCGGGAAGAAATCGTTCATCAATACACGACCGCCAAAAACAGACTGAAAGCCGTCTCTGAAGGTTGTATCCATTATATCTATAAATTTTTTAGCCATACTAATCCTTAACTTTCTCTATGAAATTTAATCGCTGCCGTTATTGCTGCAACTACTTTTTTTTGATTGTTCTGAGCACTTGATGATGAAGAACTCGCACTCGGCTGAACTTCTGGGAAAAATTTATGCACAATTTTTGACATAATACTCATAAAAAATATCATTACTGCAAGAAATAAGAATACTGCTCCCATTCCTAGTCCCATAAACTTTATACCCTCTACTACAAGGTTAGTTTCCATATCAATATACCTCTTTTTCATATTTCGCGCTTATTGTATTATATAAAAGTTTAAAAAGCCTTGTTACTCATTTTTTAATTTTAACAAAAGGCTAAATTGTTACCTTTTGATTATATAATTCATAAAAAAATAGTATAGGTGTAGAATATGAAAAATGAAAATGTCGTCAAATTCGGACATATAAATTCAATAGAAGGTTACTCATATTTAGCACTTTTGTTTATTGCGATGCCTATGAAATACTTTTTGGACATCCCTTTGGCGGTAAAAGTAGTCGGTATGATTCATGGAGTGCTTTTTATCATTTTTTGCCTGCTTTTAGTAAAGGCTTGGCACGAAGCAAAGTGGTCCTTTAAAGAAAGTACACTGTTTTTCATCGCCTCGCTTGTTCCCTTTGGAACCTTTTTCACCAAAGCTAAAATAAAAACTTATGAATAAAAAAGTTTTCTTTGGTTAAAATATCTTTACTAATTTAGAAGGAATATATTTATGATCGCTGGAATAAATGAGCAGGATTTTGTTGCATATCTTATCTTTGGGCTTATACTAAATTTTGTCTTCTCAATAATGTTTGGAGTATATCTTAGTAAAAACATAGGCATGCAAGAGATGATACAATCAAAAGGGAACAAGGAGCAGTCACTTCTTGTCAGCTTAAGTCTTTTTATACCATATGCAAAAATGTTAATAACTTTATATAGAGTTACTATTTTGCAGATATTCTTTTTAAACAAAGGTTACTCACACAAAGAGTTCTGGGTCTATATGACCACAAACAGACTCAACAAAGTGGATTAGTATAAATTATGAGTGATTTCAAACTAAAGATAGTTCTTAGTGTGTTAACAGGTGTGATTTTTTCGTTTGTTTTCATCCTCCTTGCTTTTGTCCTGCCAGCGCAAAAAGAGGAGCCTACTCTTATGAAAAAGCCTAGCAATATACTCGAAGAGGTTTCAAAATCTCTTAGAAAATAGCAAAAGCTAAAGAGAGTTTTTAACCTCTATAAGCTTTAGTGTTTCATAAGCGCAAAGAGGGTTAAGTTTTACCGCAGATATCTCCAGAGCCTTAACGCATAGTCTCATATAATCCAGATCATCTTCATCCATTATTATTTTAAGAAGTTTCTCTGCATCTTTAATTCTTAGATTTCTAACAACTCCTAGATTTTTATGCGCTAAATTTCTAATCTCTGTGTAGTCTAGAGGTCTATTTTCGAGCTTGTCTAATTTTAGCTTATGTATATATTCATAAAAGGTTATTTTTGATTTCAGTATCTGTATAATGTAATCTTCTACAAGCTGATAAATAGTATCATCATCTAAACACAACTCTTCTATGGCCTCACTCATTTGATAACTATAGTCAGTTATATTCAACTCTTTAAAATTTTGTTCAATGAAAGTACTCCCCTCCTGCATCAGCCTATCTATTCTGCGGCGAAGTTCGACATTCTCGGGTCGTCTTTTATCTTTTATGTCATTATTCATAAACTTAAAATATCATAACTTTCTTTCATAATTGTACTGCCCCTTGGCAAAATTGTTTAAATAGATTACGGGTGCTACAAAAGCACCCACAACAACTAGGCTCTATATCGCCTTAGTTATAATTCTGTTTAATCTTTTTATAAAGCCTGCAGTATCTTCAAGTTCAGTACCTTCAAAAAGCTTTGCCTGATCCAGCAAGACGTAGGCTGCATCGCTGATGAGATTTTGGTCAACAGAGTTTTTAAGCTTCAAAATTAACTCATGTTTAGGGTTTATCTGTAAAATTGGAGCCGGAGCCGGAGCATCTGTTCCTTGTCCCATCTGACGCATCATCTGAGCCATCATATAAGCAGGATCTTCCTTGTCTACTTTCAGTTTTACAGGAGAATCTACCAAATCAAAGGTTACTTCAACAGATTTTACGCTCTCACCAAGAGAGTCTTTAAGCTCTTTAATCAATCCTTCAAACTCTTTAGCACTCTCTTGTTCTGTCTTCTTCTCCTCTTCACTCTCTTGGAATTTGGCATCATTTACATGCACAAATTTGTACTCTTTATACTCTGTTACCATAGGGAATATAATCGTATCTACCTCTTCGTTAAGTACTAAAACATCTATGTTGCGAGTTTTAAATCTCTCTAATGCAGGTGAATTTTTCAACATTGAGAGTGAAGTTTTACCGGTAATATAATATATCTCCTTCTTCTCTTCATCTACATTTTTCAAGAAATCTTCAAACATTACCATTTCACCGGAGTTTAAAGTATTGAACTTCATAAGCTCCAAAATCTTCTCACGATTTCCGTAATCGCTATAGAGTCCCTCTTTTAGTACATTTCCAAACTCTTTGAAAAATTTGTCATACTTCTCTTTATCATTTTTAGCCATTTTAGCAAGCTCTGAGAGAACCTTCTTGATTGAAGCATTTTTGATTTTTGCCATAACCGCATTTGACTGCAAAATCTCTCTTGAGACATTAAGCGGCAGATCTTTAGAGTCTATCACACCGCGCAAAAATCTCATATATGTCGGCATAAGCTCCTTCTCATCATCTGTAATAAAAACACGGTTTATGTAAAGTTTTATGCCCGTTTGATAGTCAACCCTGTACATATCCATCGGCGCTTTACTCGGAATGTAAAAGAGTGTCGTATACTCTATTGCACCCTCTGCCCTATGGTGCATCCATGCAAGAGGCTCTTCTGAAGAGTGTGCGATTGAGCTGTAAAAATCTTTATACTCTTCATCTTTAATCTCGCTTTTTGAGATTGTCCAAAGTGCATTTGCACGGTTGATTTGAACATTCTCTATCTCATTTCTTGAAGGCTCAATCTCTTTGCCATCATCATCTTTTTTAGCAGGAATGTACTTCTCTTTATCCATAAAAATAGGAAATGGAATGTGGTTTGAGTATTTTTTAATGATGCTCTCAACTCTATAACTCTCTAAAAATTCATCCTCATCATCATTAAGATACATTACAATCTCTGTACCATGCCCATCCATAGTTGCTTCTTCTATCTCAAACTCGCCATTACCTGTGCTTGTCCACTTATAGGCTTTCTCTTGAGCTGCTTTTTTTGTAGTTACTTCAACTTTGTGTGCAACCATAAAACATGAGTAAAAACCAACGCCGAACTGTCCTATGAGGTTAGAATCTCTCTTTTGGTCACCCGTTAAATTTTCTAAAAATGCTTTTGTTCCTGACTTTGCGATAGTTCCGAGGTTGTTCATCAAATCCTCTTCATTCATACCGATACCGCTGTCTTTGATTGTCAAAGTTTTTGCCTCTTTATTTGCAACGATATCTATGCGCGGTGCAAATGTCACGCCTTTATAAGCAGCGTCCGTTAGCACAAGCATGTTTAACTTATCAAGCGCGTCTGACGCATTTGAGACCAACTCACGCAAAAATATCTCTTTGTTTGAATAGAGTGAATGTATCATAAGATTTAGTATTTGATTTGCCTCTGTTTGAAACTGATGTTTTGCCATCTTTTGAATCCTTTTAAGTTAAAATTTAAAAGCAATATTATCAAAAAAAGTTAATAAATGCAAATCATATCAACTTTCTTGAGTCTACTACACTAAATACTACTTAGTGTTTAAACTAAAAAGAGAAGAGAAAATATTTATTATATTTTTGCTACATGTAAAAAACTTAGATATAATAATGTCCATGTGATAGATATTATTCAAAGTTGGAGTTATTATGAAAAAGTTTACAACATTGGTCGCGATTGACTTTTCAAAAAGCTGTTATGCAGTTTTAGCAAAGGCGCTTGATTTTACGCAGAAGATGAGCGGTGAGCTTCATGTAGTGCATGTAGTTGAGAGTTCATTCTTTTCAAAAAAGATAGATTTAGACTCTATTAAAGAGCGTGGTTTTAACGAGCTTATCAAAAATTTCAGCACAATTAAAAAAGAGAATTATCACTGCGTAAGCGGCAAAATAAAAGTTGAAGTATCAAACACCGCAAAAATTCTAAACGCTGACGTAATTATCATGGGAAATAGCGGCGAGACGCATTTTTTGAGCGAACTTCTTATGGGATCACACACAAAAGAGATCATCAAGCATGCGCAAACTCCTGTTTTAGTTATGAAGATTGATCATGAGATAGAGTATAAAAATATTTTGGTATTAACAGACCTCTCAGACGAATCTGCCAATGCCATCAAAAAGATTGCAGAATTTTTTCCAAACTCAAATATAAACCTTATAAATCTCTACTATCTTCCGCTTGACAATAGAATAAACACTTATGGATTTGAGGAAGAAGACCTTAAAGAGTACAAAGAGTCGGTAGAAAAACAGAGCAGAAAAAATATTGATGCATTTTTAAAATCTTTAGCTCTTGCAAAAGAGATAAAGATTACGGCATCTGCTATAAACAGCTCTTTAAATCCAAAACTCTTTGAAGAAGAAGTTTCCCATATTGGGCATGATTTGCTTGCTATCCATGCAACACAAAATGTAAGTTTTTTTGCTTTTGATATTTTAGAAAACTCAACTGTTGATGTTTTTGTTTTAAAATAAGCCGACTATGCAAGAAGAATTTATTGAACTAAGAGAGCCGACTCCTCTACTCCATTCAAAGAGGTGCAGAGTTATTTCGCTGTTGTTAAGGCTCTTTTTGCAATACGGTTCGGCTGCGGCAACTTTGAGTGCGTGGTACCTTTATGATTTTTTTATAGCATTGCTGACTTTGGTACTTGCTTTTATCCTTATTGGGATTATTCGCTCAAAACTACGAAACAGCGTAATCCCTCCATCTCAAAGAGAGTACCAATACAATGATAAAGAGATAGCCGATTGGTTTAGTGCAAAAGAACTATGCTATGAAACTCATGAGAGTCTCTAGCCGAGTCTAAAGAGTTATGGAAGTTCCAAATTCCATAATATGGCTCTCATGACCGAGATCTTCTTTTATCGCCTCTGCAAATATCTCCATTTTCTCTTTTTCACCATGTATTAGATATAGTTTTTTTAGATTCTCAATTGGGCGTATCCAATCAATGAGCTCCTTTTGGTCTGCATGTGCGGAAAAACCGTTGATTGTGTAGGTCTTAGCTTTTACCACTATATCTTCACCATAGATTTTGACGCTTTTTTCTCCATCTACTATGCTTCTTCCCAGTGTTCCTTTAACCTGAAAGCCTACAAATATGACTGAATTTCTAGAGTTCCAAAGTTTATGTTTTAGATGGTGCATTATGCGTCCACCGTTGCACATGCCGCTTCCTGCTATGATAATGGAGCGCTCTTTTACTCTGTTTATAGTCATGGATTGGTCTCTTGTAGTTGTTGTTTCAAGCCAGGCAAACGAAAACGGGTCTTTGCCTTTTCCTGATGAGTATTCAAGCTCATCGCTTAAGTGCACCGGATACTTATTGTAAAGCCTTGTCGCTTTTATGGCAAGCGGGCTGTCCAGAAAAATACGGCATTTCGGCAACTCTCCATTGTCGTGCATTTCATGAAGAAGCCAAAGTATCTCCTGCGTTCTCTCTAGCGCAAAAGATGGTATCAAAACAGTACCGTTATCTTTTAGAGTAGAGATAACCGCCTCTTTAAACTCCTCTATGCTCTGGTCTAGCGGTTTGTGTCTGCGGTCTCCGTACGTAGACTCAATAAAGAGCGCATCCGCCTCATAAAGCTTGTCGTGCTCATCAATTATAAGCCTCTCCGGGGAGCCGAGATCACCCGAGAAGACAACACGTTTATACTGATTCCCCTCATGAAAATCAATCATAGCAAAAGCGCTTCCCATAATATGACCGGCATTTCCAAAAGAGACTTTTATGTGCTGCTTTAATTTATGCTCCTCATAATATTCCAGCGTACACCACTTTTTAGAAAACACCTCTTTTACGTCATCTTTTGTATAAAGTGGCTCTAGGACACTCTCCTCTTCACCGCGTCTTCGAGCTTTTCTGCTTATTGTTTTATACTCCTCCAGCAAAATCCCAGCACTGTCTAAGAGCATAATTTTTGCAATATCACGAGTAGCCTTCGTTGCGATAATTCTACCGTTAAACCCCTCTTTAAAGAGTTTGGGAACTCTTCCAATGTGGTCAAGATGCGCGTGTGTCAAAATAAGATAATGTATATCCGAAGCATCAAAACCAAACGGCTCATAGTTTTTTTTACTTCCCCCGTTTCCCTGAAACATTCCACAATCAATTAAGATTTTTATAGAGCCTATTTTAAGCAGATGACACGAACCCGTTACCGTTTCAGCCGCTCCGTAAGATGTTACTGTTGCCATAATTTATCCCTATTTGTATTAAATATTACAGATTATATTCAAACTTATCTATTATGAAACTTATACTATAATTACGCAACAATAAAGGGATACAAAGACTTCATGGCACTCATAGATCTACTAAATATATCAAAACATTACGAAGCTCAAAAAATTTTAACCGATGTAAATTTTCATGTTGATGAAGGGGATAGAATCGTCATCATTGGAAAAAACGGAAGCGGCAAGTCAACTCTGATGAAGATTATAAATGGAACGCTTGAGCAAGATAGCGGCGAGAGAATCACCAAACAAAATCTAGAAGTAAAAATGCTTGATCAAAAACCGGATTTTGACGAGGAACATACTGTACGCCAAGCCGTAGAAGCCGGGCTAAAAGAGCTGAACTCTGCAAAACAGAGATACAGCGAGCTCTCCCTAAGACTTGCGGATGATTTTGAAAACAAAACGCTCCTTGAAGAGCACGAGAGACTCTCTCGTTACATAGAACATCACAATGCATGGAATCTTGATGACAAAATAGAGAGAATCATCCAACATTTTGACCTTAAGCAGTATGAAAACAAACTTGTCGTTATGCTTAGCGGAGGGGAACAAAGAAGGGTTGCTCTTGCATCTCTGCTACTTCAAAAACCAGATGTTCTACTCCTAGATGAACCGACCAACCATCTTGACGTCTACATGGTAGAATTTTTAGAGGAGTTGCTTTTAAAAGAGAAATTTACTCTTGTTTTTATATCGCATGACAGATATTTCATCGACAGAGTAGCTACAAAAAGCGTTGAAGTAGAGGATTGCTCACTTAGAGAGTATAGCGGCGGGTACAGCAACTATCTTGAACAAAAAGAGGAGTATATGCGAACGTTAGAGAAACAGCATGAAAATCTTCTAGATTTGCTTAAAAGAGAAAATGAGTGGTTCTCAAGAGGCGTTAAAGCAAGACTTAAAAGAAACGAGGGTCGTAAAGAGCGCCTTATGTCTCTTAGAGACGAGGCAAAAACAAACCCCTCTAAGATAAAAAAGATGACGCTCGAACTTGAACGCGAAGCAAAACATTTCAACCGTGATAAAAGTGTCAACAAACAAAAAATGCTCTTTGAAGTAGAACATCTAGGACTGAAACTCGGGGACAAAGAGCTTTTAAAGGATTTTAGCACAAGAATTCTGCAAAAAGACGTTATAGCCATCGTAGGACCAAACGGAAGCGGAAAATCAACGCTGCTTAGAGCTCTTTTAGGGCGCATTGAACCTACAAGCGGGGTCATTAAGCGAGGAGAGTTTAAGATAGGATACTTTGATCAGCATAGAGAGATGCTCGATGATGACAAAAATCTTATAGAGACATTCTGTCCGCATGGGGGAGATAGAGTAAGCGTGCGCGGACGTGATATGCATGTCTATGGCTACTTGAAAAACTTTCTCTTCCCTAGAGAGTTTCTTGATAAAAAGATAGGAATACTGAGCGGCGGAGAGAAAAACCGCATCGCCTTAGCCCTGCTTTTTACAAAAAATGTTGATATTCTCATCCTTGATGAGCCTACAAATGATTTAGATATTCCCACTATAAATATTTTAGAAGAGCAGCTTATAAACTTTAGCGGAGCAGTCATTATAGTAAGCCATGACAGATATTTTGTAGATAAGATTGCTAAAAAACTCTTCATTTTCAAAGAGGATAAGCATATAGAAGAGAGCTACCAAAGCTATACGGAGTATCTTGAGCTAGAACATGAGTTAAAAGAGCTTGCCGACATGGAAAAAGAGAGCCAAAAAGCAGAATCAAAACCAAAAGAGAGCAAGCCAAAAGAGCTGAAACTGACTTTTAAAGAGAAGATGGCGCTGGAGAAATTGCCTATTGAAATAGAGGAGCTTGAAGCTAAAATAGATGAAAAAAATTCTTGTTTGGCGAACCCTTTATGTTATGAAAAAATAGGTATAACGAAATTGGCAAAAGAGTTTGAAGAGCTTAAGAGTCTGTATGAAGAAAAAGTTGAAGAGCTTTTAACTATTCAGGAGAAAGAAGAATCGATAAATACATAGCTAGCACCTTTTGTGCTAACTATTTTTGAGTTTCTTTAAGAGTATCTGCGATTAAAAATGCCAGTTCTAAAGCCTGGTCTGCATTTAAACGAGGGTCACAATGCGTGTGGTAGCGTGAACTAAGATCCTCTTCTGTTACGACAAAAGAACCGCCTATGCACTCAGTTACATTTCTTCCTGTCATCTCCAAGTGAACACCGCCTGCAAATGTGCCCTCAGACTTATGAACCTGAAAGAACTGCTTCATCTCTGTCAAAATAGCATCAACAGGACGTGTTTTAAAGTTGTTTGATGATTTGATCGTATTTCCATGCATAGGGTCACAACTCCAGAGAACTTTTTTTCCTTCTCTCTCAATTGCACGAATAAGCTTAGGCATACCATCAGCAACTTTGTTTGCACCCATTCTTACAATAACATTCAGACGCCCTGCTTCGTTCTCAGGATTTAAAATATCGCACAATTTTATCAAATCATCAGGATCCATTGTAGGTCCGGCTTTAACGCCGATAGGGTTATGAATACCTTTCATATACTCAACATGAGCACCGTCAATCTGGCGTGTTCTATCGCCTATCCACAACATGTGAGCAGAGGTGTCATACCAATCGCCCGTAGTAGAATCTTTTCTCGTAAACGCCTCTTCATAAGGAAGTAAAAGCGCCTCGTGAGAGGTGTAAAAGTCTGTTTCACGTAAAGTTCTATGAGTTTTTGACGTAATGCCGCATGCCTCCATAAACTTTAAAGATTTACTAATCTCCTCTGCCAAATCTTCATACTTTTTACTTATCTCACTTTGATGCGTAAAATCAAGATTCCACTGATGAACTTTATGTAAATCAGCAAACCCTCCTGTTGCAAATGCGCGTAAAAGATTAAGCGTAGCAGCCGATTGGTTGTACGCTTTTATCATTCTTTGCGGATTTGGAGTACGTGACTCGGAAGTAAAATCAACACCGTTGATGATATCACCACGGTAAGCATCAAGAGTTACACCATCAATCGTTTCGGTGTCGCTTGAACGAGGTTTTGCAAACTGCCCGCCAAGACGCCCGACTTTAACGACGGGAAGTCCGCCTGCATAGGTCATAACCACAGCCATCTGAAGAATAGCTTTGAAAGTATCACGAATATTTGTTGCGTGAAATTCGCTAAAACTCTCAGCGCAATCTCCTCCTTGAAGTAAAAAAGCTTTCCCTTCAACAACATTTGCCAACTGGCTTTTTAACGAACGTGCTTCACCTGCGAAAACAAGAGGCGGATACTCTTTCAACTCTGCTAAAACTCTATTTAATTCCTCTGTATTCGGGTAAGTAGGCTGCTGCACAATAGGCTTTTGCCTCCAGCTAGAAGGAGTCCAGATACTCATTATAAAACCTTTTTTCTTTATATATCAAATTTTTTGAATATTTTACATAATAGTAGCTAAAATAGCACTGATTACTCTATCTAAAAGCAATTAAAAGAGTATAAAAGCTTTTTTTTATGCTTAAAATTGTACAATGCCCAATATTTTTTATGGATGCACATTATGGAAAAAAACGATTTAAAAGCACTTATCGAAGAGATTTATGAAAACCTGCTAGAGCGTATTAACTCAGATGAAAAAGCAACAAAAGGGCAAGTAATCGGCTACTTAAAAGATGCTATTGAGGTCGTTTCAAACATTAATGACAAAGATATTGACTCCATAGAGCATGCAAAAGAGGCTTTCAATAACTCCTACAAAGAGATTGTAAAGCAGAGTTTAACCTCTTATAAAAATACAAACGAGAAGTTTGGAGAGCTTACACAACTCAATAAAGAGACAATAGACCAATGCGGTGATAAACATATAAATCTCGAGACATTGACAAAAAAATTCAATGAAATTCAGACCCATATGACCCAAGAGGTAAAAAAAGCAAACGAAGTCATCTCCGACCTCACAAGCAAAGTGAAAGTTTTAGAACAAACCTCAAATCTTGATCCTCTAACTAAAGTTTTAAACAGAAGAGCTCTTATGTCCTACTTAAAAGAGGTGTGTGTAAATAAAGACATTCCATACACTCTGCATGTACTGATGATCGACATAGATAACTTCAAATCCATAAACGACAACTACGGTCACATAACTGGCGATAAAATCCTTATTTTTATCTCAAACATCCTTAGAAAAGCGCTAAGAGACGGAGATAAGATTTTCAGATTTGGTGGAGAGGAGTTTACGATTATACTAAACCGTAACAGCGATGAGCAGTCTGAAGCCATAGCAAACAGATTATTAAAGCTAATAAGCTCAAACAACCTTATATATATGGGTCAAAAAATATCAATTACGGCAAGTATCGGCATGACAAAATTTATCAAAGACGACACTCCCGACTCACTTATGTCAAGAGCGGACAAAGCTCTGTATGCTTCTAAAAACAACGGAAAAAATATGGTCTCCAAGGTATGTGAATAATGGAGTTTAGTTATTTTGACATTATTGTATCGATTATAATCCTTTTTTTAGGACTCAAGGGAATTATAAACGGCTTTTTTAAAGAGCTGTTTGGGCTTTTGGGGATTATCGGCGGTATCTTTATAGCTTCTCGCGTCGGAGACGACGTAGGACTTCTTATAAGCGACTCTATTTTTAAATTTGAAAACAGTTCTGCCATCTCTTTTACGGGCTTTTTAGCAACCCTTGCTCTCTTTTGGCTTCTTATGATTGCAGTAGGTATAATTTTTAAAAAACTAAGCTCACTAAGTGGTCTTGGCATATTTGACAAAATCTTGGGATTTATCTTTAGTGCAGGTAAGTTTTTTCTTATTGCAGCCGTAATCTCATACGCCGCTTATAACATCAAGGCAATGAGAACAAATATCGACTCTATGATGCAAAACAGTTTTATCTTTCCTGTGTTGGTGGAAGTCGGGAGTGTCATCATGAAGCTTGACCCTATTGAAATATCAGACGATATCAATTCTACTATACAAAAAGGTTCTGATATGGTTCAAAATAGTATAGAGAGCAACATTAAAGAGCCTGCTGCAAATATTATTGATGATGCAAAAAATAAGATAAACCAAACAATAGATCAAAATTTATCTAGAAAAGATGAGCAGTAGTATGTCTGAGATTACAACCGACTTCAACGATAAAACAGTCGCCTATAAGCAACTTCTTGAGAATTTCAAAACACTTTTAAAAAAAAACAGTCTCAAGTTCACCATTCAAAGAGAGGTTATTTTAGAGACTCTTTACAACTCCGACGAGCACCTTACTCCTGAAGCTCTTCACAATCTTATTCAGGAGAAATTTCCTGATCTAAAAACCGGAATTGCCACCGTCTACAGAACGCTCTCTCTTTTGGAGGAGTCGGATATGGTCACTTCGTTATCTTTTGGAGCGCAGGGGAAAAAATATGAGCTTGGTGCTAAACATCATCACGACCACTTTATATGTACTCAGTGCGGCTCTATAACCGAGTTTGTTGATGAGCAGATAGAGGAGAGACAGCGTAAAATTGCCGAGGAACTCGGTTTTTTGATGCAAGACCACTCCATGCAGATTTACGGAATTTGCAAAGAGTGTCAAAAAAATAAGAAATAACAAAGGAAAAACTATTGGTTTTTGATAACAAATATATACAACTAAGAATTGAGAAAGCAGAACTTCTTAAAAAAGAGGGGATAAATCCCTACGCTAACGACTCAAAAAGAAATACAACAGTTGAAAAATTTTTAAATGTTAATACGGACATTGTTAACAAAGAGAACAAAAGAGATGAGAAACGCCACTACACGCTAAGCGGTCGTATAAAGTTTTTTAGAGTTATGGGAAAAGCAAGTTTTATAAAGATTGAAGATGAGAGCGGAATGCTTCAAGTCTATGTAGCAAGAGACAATCTCGCAGAGGGTTTTTACAACGATGTTTTTAAGAAAAACATAGAAGTAGGCGACATTGTGGAGGTTCTTGGTTATCCGTTTGTAACAGGTCAAGGAG
>NZ_JAVVFL010000163.1:0-5062 GCF_032250635.1 Sulfurimonas sp. | reverse complement strand
GGAGGCATTGAAGGTAATTTAGATTCTGGATTTGGATTTTCCTATGATGAAAGAGCGGAAGAATTATATACTGATTTTTGTAAGCAGGCAAAAATTTGGCTAACTGAAAATCCTAATGCTGAAATTTCTCTAGGGGAAGTTGGATTTAGTCGTGGGTCGGCCGTAATTGCAAAGTTTAACCAATTGGTTTATGAACGCGGTATAATTGATCCTGACTCGGCAGTTGTTTCAGTAGATACTACTAGTGTAGACCCAACTCAGTGGAAACAGATAACAACTTATGCAACAGTTCTCAAAGCACCTGGAACTACTGCTCAAGCAGCAATTTTCTATGACCCAGTAATGACAGGAATAGCAGATGATTTATCTTTATCTCCTTCTACTATTTCAGTACTTCAAATTACAGCGGCAAACGAGTATCGTACACTTTTTCCGTCTATGAGTCTTGTAGCACCAGGATTGAGTGAAGATGGTAGATATTTAAATCTTACTGTTTCGGGTGCCCATTCTGATATCGGTGGTGGATATTATTTAGATGGATTATCAACATTAAATTTTAATATGACTGCTTCCGTATTAAACACTATATTGGGAGAAAATATCGTAAAAACACTTGATAATTCGTCAGATGAAGGGATGTATGTCATTCACAATTCTGTAGAAGGTGAATGGTTTTACACCAAGACATTGAGTAGAGAAATTAAATATTCAGATAATATGGCAGGGAATGAGTCCTTTGGTGTTAATTCAGAACTGAAAGCACTATATAGTTATGGTGTATTAATGGAACAAGATTCAAATACCACCTTAGGTTTAAGTGTTGATTTTCAACAAACAATATATGAGATAGCCGCAACAGTAACATCAGGTGTAAGTAATCTCATAGATGGTGTTGCTACTTACGGACCATCTTTGATTGATGCTTTTACCCTTATAAAAGCAATCCAATCAGGGGAACCGTTGCCTATTGTTACATCAGGATTGCGCCTTGCTAATGATATTAATAATTTAACATCATCAACGCCAAACTATACACTCTCAGGTATGTCAAGTGTTGGAGGCGGAATTCTTAGTATTATGAGTCTAGACGCTGCCTTGAAGCAAGGAGATACCGTAGGAGCTATAACGGCAAGTGCACAAACGATTAGTTTTGCAGCAAGTGCTTATATTGACTTTACAGGTGCAACTTCTGGATTGGCAACAGAAATCAGTGGTACTTTAATGGGTACGGGTACGAACACATTAGGTTTGACTAATGGTGTACTACCATATTTAAATCTAGCAAATGCGATTGCAAAGGGAGATGAAGTCGGAATAGCCATTAGTGCAGTATCACTTATCCCAGGTATGCAGTGGGTAGGAGTTGCTTATGCAGTATATTCAATCGTCGACAGCCTCTTCGGCGGAGACGACATCCCAGACCCATGGGGAACAGGAAGATATGTTTGGGACGGTACAAGCATAAAAATCCAGAGTGCAGGAGAGACAGGAGGAAACGAAGCTGTTAGCGGCGTAATGCAAAGCGTCATCACTGCCATGAACTCTCTTATAGAACAGCAGCGACAAACAAATCCTACAAGTTCATTAGGCATCATCGCCAACCGTATGCCTACTGTTGCTTATGACATGTCAGGATACCGCTATACAGACATAGACCCTCTTACAGGAGTTGAGCTACATCCATCACTTCGTTTCGATACCTCGGGTAACCCATACAACGCAACACCGGGTTCAGCTGAATCTTTTCAGTCAATAGGTGAAGCAATCATTCGCTCTGCACTAGAAAGAGAAGCGATTGCTCCGATGTGGGAAGTAGAGACTGCAAAAATGCAAACAGATGCCGGTGACCCAAAAGCGGGACTTACAGAAGAAGCCAGAGCAGGAAGAGACGGACAACTTGCACCTGAAGTTACAGGAGACACTCAAACATTCCGTCCTGTTACACTTGACCTTAGCGGAAACAATCAAATAGACATTATCTCAAAAACAACCTCAGGAATCAGCTTCGATGTGGATGATTCTGGCTATATGAAAGAGACGGCATGGGTCGGCGGAGGAGATGCCTTCCTTACACTTGACCGTGATTATAACGGAGAGACCAACAGCGGACGAGAGATGTTCTCTAACTCTACCGTAGCTCTGGGACGAAGAGGTCTGGCAGGGATGGGCTGGGTTAATAATTTTATTGAAATTAGGAGGGTAGTATGAAAATAGTAAAAAGCACATTGTTTAGTGCTTTAGTTTTATCAACTTTATCTTTAGGAGGATGCATGACAAAAGATCTTGTAAATCACACATTTGAGTTTGACGCTCGATCAGAAAGCCCAGATATAGAAGTATTGGATTATTTGTATGGTAATTCCAAGCTTACGGGAGTGCGTCCACCAGATTGGGCTGCAAAGGATACTCCTAAAGGTTTTGAAAATATCACTGGACCTATTCATAGAGGTGATTCTTTATATGTTAAATGGCGTATTAAAGCAACCGGTGAAGTGTTTGAAGACAGGGTTGATTTAAAAGATAGACTTCCAATAAATATTGAGAAGCATCGCATCCATTTTTTAGTGAAAGGAAGGCAGTTATATGTTTATCTTATCTCACCGCAAAAAAATCCGAATCCTTGGGTTAAACCGCCTTTATCGATGTATTCGCATCTAAAAGTCGATGAAATCTATCCAGCCCAACCAAAATTTTAAAAACACATGAAAGGAAAATAAAATTATGTCAACTGCTATTGCAACAACATTAACCCCTGATCAGATTGCAGATGCTCAGCAGCAAGCGGTATTAATCGCTTCTGCTATAACAACACCTGTCGTAGATAGTAACACATTTGTCTTTGTCGCTGCATTTGATGGGACAAATAATGATGTGAATGACCTTTCTTTATCTGGTGACCCTCAAAGTACGAATGTAGGGCAGATATTTGCTCAAGTAAAAGAAAGTTCTTTTAGTAATCCTAATATTGGCGGAACCTATTATAAGGGTCCAGGAACAGAAGGTACATTAACAGCTTCATCATGGCTTCCGCCGCAAGTAACTCAGCAAGTAATTGATACGGCTAATCAAGCCTACAATGATTTTACACTACAAGCATCGGCTTGGCTCGACACCCATCCTGGAGGATCCGTGACGACGATGGTAACCTCCTTTAGTCGCGGAGGAGCATCAGCGGCTATTTTTTCACAGTTGCTATTTGAGCGTGGATTGGTCGATCCGCGTACAGGACAAGTTCTGATGCTACCCGGAGAAGTCGGTGTATCAGGTGGTGTTATTTTTGATCCTGTCGATACAGGTGTAAATGGTAATTTGGCATTTGTTAATGTTCAAAATGTTACGATTATTCGTGCTGAGGATGAGTATCGTTCATTATTTCAAGCCGCTGATTATACTGGACAAACAGGCATTTCAACCTATTGCTTTACTGGTAATCACGGTGATATCGGCGGAGGACAAGATAACGGACTCTCGGCACTTACATTGAGTGCCGCCACCAGCATTTTTAGCAATTTGGGATTAACAATAAGTCCCGTACCTGATTCGCGGTTATTTGATGCGACAAAGCCAGTTGTAATTCATGTCGAAGATGGATGGACGCAAGATAATGTTAATACAAATGGAGCTATTATCTCGAATTTTACACGCTTGACCGATACCGTATCTGTGCCTGAGTATACGAGCTTAGACGGCGGTATAACGAGAGTATTTGACAATATATCGGGAAATACGGTGAGCATATCTAAAAATGATGTTTTTGCCGGTAAATCCGTTACGGTAAGCATTAGAGATAGCAGCGGCACATTGATGTCGGCAACTACTACGGAAATTAGTTTAAATCGCAAGGTTTCTATTACAAGCACGGATATAAACGGAGATGGAAAAATTGATCAAACAAATACCTTTGTGCTTAATGATGATGGCACTAAAACGGCTAATATAACACTATATACAGATGACAGCACCTCTGAAACTGTACGTCATTTGGCGGCTAATGGAACTTTTAACGATGAGATTACAACAGTTTTTACTACAGAGGGAGAGACATATACTACTGTAACTACTTCTGGCTCAATGGGGCTTGTTAGTGTACAATATGTTAATGGTAAATTTCAAGGATTAACAGCTATTAATGGTATGTCAGTTAGCACAGGGCTTAACCAACTTTTTTTACAAGAATTGCAAAATCAGGGGATTACATCTCCAAGTGTTGATGACATCTACCGTATGAATCAAAATTTGGGAGATAATGCAACTGGGAGCGATTTAGTACTTCAAAAAGCATTACAAGACGTTACAGATACTGCTTTAACAGAAACTGACTACTACGGAAGACCTACATTGTTGACGCAAACTGAATCGACAATGAAAGTAATTGGAAACAGTATAGGAACATTAACTGATGCTTTATCAATGGTAAGAGCTATCCAAAGCGGAGAGCCACTTCCGATAACAGTAACAGGACTGAGACTGGCAGCAGATTTAGACTTTATGGACGGTACACGTGACATGCCAAATCTCGGAGCAGCAGCGAGTGTCGGTAGTGCAATTTTGTCCGTATACAGTTTGGCTAATGCTTTAGAAAACGGCGATAATATTGCCGCAGTCAGCTCGGCAGCATATGTAGTTAAAGGTGCAGCCGATGCAGCATTGTTTCTTCAAACATCAGGTGCTATTTCTGAACTTCCTGCATCTATAGGTACTTTAAGTTCTAATTTAAACACCGCTATTCCTTATTTGAATATTGTAAATTCTATAGCTCATGGAGATACTCTTGGAGTAGGGTTGGCAGTTGCAGAATTAGCCATGATGAATGCGGGTTTATATACGGTTCCTTATATTGGTTGGGCTTATGCAGTATATTCTATCGTCGACAGCCTCTTTGGTGGAGACGACATCCCAGACCCATGGGGAACTGGTCGTTTCGTTTGGGACGGAACAAGCATAAAAGTACAGAGTGCAGGAGAGACGGGAGGAAACGAAGCTGTTAGCGGCGTAATGCAAAGCGTAATCACTGCCATGAACTCTCTTATAGAACAACAACGCCTTACAAACCCTACAAGCT
>NZ_JAVVFL010000162.1:0-5066 GCF_032250635.1 Sulfurimonas sp. | reverse complement strand
CTGGCTCTAAAACACGATTTTGTACTCTTAAACGATGAGTGCTACAGCGAAATTTATACAGGCGAGCCTACCCCATCGCTTCTTGAAGCTTCTTTGCATGTAGGAAACAGCACATTTAAAAATATCTTAGTCATCAACTCCATCTCAAAACGCTCATCCGCTCCGGGGCTTAGATCTGGTTTTATTGCAGGCGATGATGAGATTTTAAAAGAGTACATAAACTACAGAACCTACATCGGCTGTGCTTCCCCTCTTCCGCTTCAAAGTGCTGCTACAGCGGCTTGGAGAGATGAAGAACATGTGACATCTGCAAGAGCTATCTATAAGCAAAACTTTGAAATCGCTCGCGATGTTTTAGGAGTAGAAATTCCTGAAGCAACATTCTACATCTGGCTCAAAGTTCCGTTCCCTTTGGAGTTTACAAAAAAACTCTATGAAAAATATAACGTAAAAGTTCTGCCTGGAGAGTACTTGGCAAGAGATGATGAAAACGGCGTTAATCCCGGAAAAGATTTTATAAGAATTGCGCTTGTTGAAGAGCCAAAAAAAACTAAAAATGCATTAGAGAGAATTAAGGAGTGTCTATCATGAATGAAGTTGAAAAACTAAAAGAAGAGGTGCTTCAAGCACAGCAAAAGTCGGATATTGCATCTTTGTATGTACTAGAACAGCGTGCGCATAAAACTTTTGATGAAAATATGCTCCAAGATTTTTATATGAATATTTTGGATTTGGCGTTGGAGAGACTCACGGACACACTTGAAGCTCACAGAGTCATGGATATGAACGAGGTTCAGGATTTCGCTACTTTAAGAGCTCTATATGAGTATGCTATCGAGTACTACAGTGAGGGAAAACTAGATGATGCAAGTGCGCTTTTTGAAGTACTCAGCGGGCTCAGCAACGACAATCACTTCTCCTTGTCTCTTAAATTTCACTGGATTGCATCTAAAGAAAAGATATCTTTTGATGACTTTCTCTCAAATATAGCAGATATTGATGAGACTCAAAAAGCGGGGACATTTTACGTAAGCCGCTTTAGTAATAAGGCACAAAAATTGCTGGATAGCTCTAAAATAGTTGCGGAGTAACCGAATGAAAATTCACTTTATCGGAATCGGCGGAATCGGAATATCAGGCTTGGCACAATACATGCGCTATCAAGGTCACGAAATAAGCGGTTCAGATATAGCCGACACTGCGATTACGCAAAAACTTCGCAAACTCGGTATAAACATTACGGTTCCCCACGACGCTTCTGCAATCACAGATCAGGAGTTAGTTGTTCACTCTGCCATCATACGCCCTGATAATCCCGAGATTGTTGAAGCAAAAGCAAGAGGCATTGAAGTTCTTGCGCGCCGCGAAGCGCTTCTTCAAATACTGGGCACTTCAAAAGTCTACTCTGTTGCAGGCGCACATGGCAAAAGCACGACAACGGCCATCTTGACAGCCATTATGGAAGGTTCGGCAATTATAGGCGCAGAATCAAAAGCCTTCGGCTCAAACGTAAGATACAACGCACAAAGCGATGTTATGCTATTTGAAGCGGATGAGAGTGACGGAAGTTTTATCAACTCAAACCCGTACTGTGCTATCGTTATCAATGCGGAACCGGAGCACATGGAGTATTACGACTATAACTTTGAACTCTTTTACGCCTCCTACAAAACATTTATAAAATCTGCACCGTGTCGTGTTTTAAATGCGGAGGATCCTTTTTTGGGAAAACTTGTGGGCGAGATTGACGCAAACTGGCTCTACCCAAGCCAAGATATAACAAATATAGAGTTTATTTTGATTGACGATGAGCCACACACAAGATTTAAGCTCAAAGATTTAGGCAGTTTTGACGTTTGGGGATTTGGCAAACATATCGCACTTGATGCATCTTTGGCAATTCTGGCGGCACATGAGTCGATGGATATTGAGACCATTAGAGAGAAGATTCTTACATTCAAAGGCATCAAAAAGCGCTTTGATATAGTAGGTTCGCAAAAAGGAAGCGTGATTATAGATGACTACGGTCACCACCCGACTGAGATAAGAGCTACGTTTGAGTCGGTCAAAGAGTATGCTCATCTCAAAGGCTTCAAGAAGATTACAGCCATCTGGCAGCCGCATAAATACTCTCGTACCATAGATAATCTTGAAGAGTTTATAAAGTGTTTTGAGGGTGCCGAGGAGCTTATTATCCTGCCTGTTTGGTCGGCGGGTGAGGCAAGCAGAGAGATTGATTTTGCTGAGAAGTTTAAAAGATACAACCTTATTATGGCAGACAACGTCGTAAGAGCAAACAACACTATCACAATCATGAAAGACAAAGAGGTGCTAAAAACTCTCGATAAAGGTCTTATTATAGGCTTTGGCGCCGGTGATTTAACATACCAAATAAGAGGAACTGCATAGTGGCATATATAGCTGGACTCGTAGTTGTAGGACTTTTCTTTTTAGCCCTGCACTACTTTACTGAATTAACACGCTCTCAAAAAACAGTAGTAACGGGAGTTGTTCTTTTTATAGTTTTATTTGCAATAGCTTTTAATAAATACAACGATGCAAAAACTCAAAAAATGCTAGACGCTGTTTTAAAATTCAACCAAAACAAAACTATTATTTGCGAAGGCACAGAGGTTAACAAAGAAAATTTCACTCTAAGCATCGGTACATACACTTTCATAGGCAAGGAGAATACTCCAAACCGTGGACAGATGATTAGTGCATCTAAATGCGAGTAGATAACAATCAAAAGATTGATACACTCATCAATCAGCTCGATTTAAGTGAGCATATAGCTCTATTCAAGCAATTTTTTTCTCGTGAAACCTCCCTTTATATAGAAGGGGATCAAGAGCTTCACTTCCGCTATATCAAAGCGCTTGATGCCATAGAATTTAAAGCGCCTCCAAAGGTTGCAGACTTTACAAACAGCAAACTTCATCTAAAAAAACAGGGTGTACTACAGTTTGAGCAGATTTTTGAAATCATAAAAGTCGTGCGCTACTTTCGCTATTTTAAAAACAAAAATCTTGAGGGAATCATCGGCGAATGGATGGAGAAGTTTGTTATTGAGCCGAAGTTTCTTGAGGTTGAGAAGTATTTTACGCATGATGGCAAGTTTGATGAAAACCTTGATGAAGCTCTTTTTGGTTTAAGCGCAAAAATTAAAGAGCATAAAGCAAACATAAGCTCTTCACTAAAAAGACTCACATCTTCTCAAAAAATCTCTCCCTATCTTATTGACGCTCAGGTTCACCTTGTAAACGATGAGGAGTGTCTTTTGGTTCGCGGCGGCTTTAACCATGTCCTCAAAGGCGCAATGGTAGGCAGAAGCAGCAGCGGAGGCTTTTATGTCTCGCCAGATGTTATCTTAAAAACCAAAGAGCAGATTCGCTATATAAACGAAGAGCGCGAGGCGATTTTTTACACCTACGCAAAAGAGTTCTCCTCTAGGTTTGCCGAGCTTCTGCCTTTTATAAACTTTGCCGACAAAGAGTTTACAAAGTTTGACAACTATCAGGCAAGAGTACTTTTTGCAAAAGGCAGAGACCTTCAGCTCATAAAATCAAAAAAAGATTCAAAAATCATACTTGATGGCTTTATCCACCCTGCATTGCACCATGCAAAACCTATACATGTAGATTTTTCTAAAAATATTTTAATGATAACCGGTGTAAATGCCGGCGGAAAGACGATGCTTTTAAAGTCGATTTTAAGTGCGGCATTTATGGCAAAATATATCATTCCCATGAAGCTCAATGAGCATAAATCGCATATAGGAAATTTTAAACATGTACTTGCAATTATCGACGACCCTCAAAACGTCAAAAACGATATCTCTACCTTTGCCGGACGTATGCAGGAGTTCTCAAAAATATTTGAGCACAAAGATGCGCTTGTAGGGGTGGATGAGATAGAACTCGGAACTGACAGTGACGAGGCGGCGGCACTTTTTAAAGTGATACTTGACGAATTGATACTAAAAGGGCATAAAATTGTCGTGACAACACACCACAAACGTCTTGCAGCTTTGATGGCAGACCGTGAGGATGTTGAGCTGATGGCGGCGATCTATGATGAGCAAAACCGCATGCCGACTTATGAGTTTATGCATGGAATCATCGGGAAAAGTTACGCGTTTGAGACTGCAAGCAGATACGGTATCTCCAACAAAATTGTCAAAGAAGCAAAAATTCTCTACGGTGACAACAGCGAAAAACTCAATCTTCTCATAGAGAGAGGCTCTCAGCTAGAGCGAGAACTTAAACAAAAACACAAAAAAGTTGACGAAAAATTATATGAGCTAGAGGCAAAAGAGCGTGATTTAAAAGAGGAAAGAATTCAGATTTTCCAAGAACTCCAAAAAGAGAAAAATATACTTAAAGAGAGTTATAAAGTTGCTATAGATGAAGCAAAAAATGCAGCCCGTGCAGGAGATATGAAAGCTATCCATAGAGCCATGAATGAGGCAAACAAAAAACTTCCGCCTGAGAAAAAAGAGCCCAAAATTGCACAAATCGTAGAGTTCAAAGTGGGTGAGAGTGTAAAGTACCACAGCAAAAAAGGCGTAATCATTGCCATGAAAGACAAAAACGAAGCGATTGTAGAGGTTGATGGCATGCGTGTTAGAGCCAAAACATCGCAACTCAAACATACGCAAATTATAAAACAAAAATCGACTACAGACGTAAAAGTAGACGTCCAAAGAAGAGCTGGACTAAAGTGCGACCTGCATGGAATGAGAGCCGAAGAAGCAACGGAAGTGCTAGATAAATTTATCTCAGATGCGCTCATAAACGGCTGGGACGAGGTAATAGTCTACCACGGCATCGGAACGGGAAAACTCTCTTATGCAGTTAAAAACTTTCTCTCTGCTCATCCCAGAGTGAAAAAATTTGAGGACGCACCGCAGCATATGGGTGGATTTGGTGCGAAAGTCGTAACTCTTTAAAATCTTTTACTTATGTTACACACTAAAACGAACTCGTCCGTTTTAGTGGCAGGGACTAAAGTCCCTACAACCCCCTTGCCATGGAGTATGCCATTGGTTAGCATACCTAAAAGCT
>NZ_JAVVFL010000161.1:0-5115 GCF_032250635.1 Sulfurimonas sp. | reverse complement strand
GAGAAGTTTACCAATTTTTTCATTTAAAAGAGCATTAATCTGATTTAATGCGCTGTTTAAACCGCTTTTTGTCCTCACGATAGAGACGTTTTCCCACATGATTTTGCGAAGCATGTTCTTTTTCTCTTTGTCCTCTTTAAGGCTCATCACCTCATCACTAATCTCAAATTTAATCTCTTTTTTTGCCTGCTTTTTTCTAAGAATATCCTCTACGGCTCTTTTGCCAAAAACAAGACCCTCCAACAGTGAGTTTGAAGCAAGTCTGTTTGCTCCGTGAACTTTCGTGGAGGCAACCTCTCCCACTGCATAAAGCGATTTGACACTTGGAACAGCACCGTTTATGTCGGTCTTTATTCCGCCTATTGCATAATGAAATGCAGGTGATATCGGAACCCTGTCTTTTGGTGCGTTAAATCCTAAAAGTTGCAGATTTTTGTATATGTTTGGGAATCTTTTCGTAAAATAGAGATGGTCAAAATTTTTAAATGCGAGATATGTCTGCATACCTGTTTTTTTACTATAGTCATATATCGCCTTGCTGACAATATCCCTAGAGGCAAGTTCGCCCCTCTCATCATAATCAAAAAGAAATCGTCTCCCTTTCTCATCTTCAATGGTTGCGCCCTCTCCTCTTAACGCCTCGGTAAGCAGCATTTTTTGCGCTGAGTCGTTATCTACATACACTGTTGGATGAAACTGCATCATCTCCATATCAGCGAGTTCTATCCCCTTTAAGACGCAAAGTCCCTGCATATCAGCACTGATACATGGAGCGTTTGTATGGTACTCATATAGTGAGCCTACCCCGCCGCTTGCGATGATTACGTTATCGGCGTATATATTTCTGCTCTCTCTATGGTCTAGTACCGTCACACCGTAACATTCGCCATCTTTTATAAGCAGGTCTACAACCCTCGCATCACTCAACATGGGATGCGGATTTTGTTCTAGCAAAAAGTAGTGCATGTGTCTGCCTGTTGCATCACCGCCTGCGTGAAGTATGCGCTCTTTGGAGTGAGCCGCCTCTTTCGTGTAGAGCAGCTTTCCATCTTTATCTCTGTCAAAATTAAATCCGCGAGCTATCAAATCATCAATGGTAGCTCTTGAATTTTCGCTCAAAACTCTTACAGCCTCTTCATTGCAAAGTCCAGCTCCTGCGTCAAGTGTATCTTGTATATGTAGAGGAACATCCTCTTTGTCTATCGCCAAAGCTATGCCGCCTTGAGCATAAAAGCTGTTACACTTAAAGGTCTCTCTTTTGTTGATTATAAGAACTTTTTTTGTGCGAGGAAGGTGCATGGCTGCGTATAGTCCGGCAACACCCGCACCTACTATTATTACATCGTATTTCATCTATTTTCATTGCCACTTTCATTATTTTCGCTCTTTTTGATAATAAACTTTACGTTCTCATCACTTTGCGGCGCATCTTCGAGATAATATGGAGCATCTTTATATCCACATCCACTCAAACCTAATAAAAACATTGTTATAATTATCGAATGAAAAACGCCAGTCAAATTATAGATTCTCTTCAAAGTAGACCTCAGCTCTCTAAGTTATCTTATTATAAGTGTATAAAAATAGTGCAATCAATGTTTACGCCGCCTGTGCAGAGGATGATTAACTTTGCTTACATAAAAAACAAAACTCTTTTTTTCGTATTTAATCATCCTGTCGGGAAACAAGAATTCGATAATAGTATACAAAGCATTAAAAGTGCTTTAAAGTTTCATATGCCCTTAGAGTGCAAAGAGTGTGACTCGCTCCTTTTTGACGATATAAGAGCTTTTGTAACACATACTCCAAAAAAAAGTATAGAAGAGTATAAAGAGATAAAACAGGTCTACAAAGAGCGTTCAAGCGGGAATTTTGAAATAAATGTACATGACGAGAAACTAAACTCCCTAATTCGCTCTATCCAAGAGATTATAAAAAAAGCAAATATAAATGAATCTTGAAGAGACTATAAAACAGCTACCCGACTCTGCTGGAATCTACCAATATTTCGACAAGGACGGACACTTGCTCTACGTCGGCAAAGCAAAGAGTCTTGCAAAAAGGGTAAAAAGCTACTTTAATTTCGCTCCCTGCCTAAAGCCAAACACAAACCTCTCAAGCAGAATTACAAAGATGATTTCACAAACTTTCTCCATGAACTATATCATCGTAAACTCCGAACATGACGCGCTTATTTTGGAAAATTCTCTTATAAAACAGCTCGCGCCCAAGTATAATATTTTGCTTCGAGACGATAAGACATATCCCTACATATACATAGACAACTCGGTCGATTATCCGCGCTTTGAGATAACACGAAAGATCATAAAATCTCCGAATATAAAATATTACGGTCCCTACTCCGTGGGTGCGAGAGATATTTTGGATTCTGTTTATGAGCTATGCCGCCTTGTACAAAAAAAAGGCTCTCTTAAATCAAAAAAACTCTGCCTCTACTACCAGATAGGGAAATGTCTGGGTCCATGCGAGAAGGATGTCTCCAAAGAGGAGTATGCGAAAGAGCTTGATTTGGCAAAAGAGTTGATTCAAAACAAAAAAATACTCTTAAAAAAACTGCATGAGAAGATGCACTTTTATGCCCAAAATCTAAGGTTTGAAGAGGCCGGAGCAGTTAGAGACAGATGTGAGAGAATTATGCGCTCAGAGATTAAGAGCGAGATAGATTTTGCAAGCGATGAAAATTACGACATCTTTGTACTTGGACACACGGAGCACAGAGCCGTCGTCGTGCGCATTTTTATGAGAGAAGGCAGAATAATCTCCTCATCCCATGATTACATACAGCTGCATGAGGGGTATGATGAGGATGAACTTTACCAAAGAGTGCTTATGGATTTTTACTCTATCGGCAAACCTCCGATTGTAGCACCCATTTTAGTCGCATCAGAGTTTGAAGGTCGAGAGATTATTGAGAGTTATCTAACAACTATTTTTGAGAAAAAAGCAGAGATACGCATCCCTAAAAAAGGAGATAAAAAACAGCTTATTGACCTGGCTCTCATCAATGCTGCGGAACTTTTAAAGCATGAGCGCAAACAGGACTCAGATGAGATACTAACTCAAATCAAAGAGCTTTTACACTTGCAAAAACTTCCACAAAGAGTAGAGATATTTGACAACTCCCACATGTCAGGCGTCGCAACAGTTGGTGCCATGGCGGTATATGAAGATGGCAAATTTGACAAAAAAAGTTACAGAACATATCATCTTGAAGCCAGAGACGAATACGCCCAGATGAGAGAGACACTCACAAGAAGAGTCCAGAGCTTTTCAAAAAACTCTCCGCCTGATTTATGGATTTTAGACGGTGGAGCAACACTTTTAAAACTCGCACTTGAGATTTTAGAATCTAGCGGTACTTTTTTAGATGTTATTGCCGTATCTAAAGAGAAAATTGATGCCAAAGCTCATCGCGCAAAAGGCAAAGCCAGCGATATCATCCACACAAAACTAGCGAATAGCGATTGCGAAGCAAAGTTTCCTCGAAAAGATGATATTTTTAGACTCAAAGATAGCGACAAAAGACTTCAATGGGTACAAAAATTAAGAGACGAAGCTCACAGATGTGCCATAAACTTTCATAAAAAAACAAAACTCAAACTAGACCAAGAGAGCAAATTGTTAGAACTAAAAGGAATATCTCAAGCAAAAATTGTAAAACTTATAAAACACTTCGGTACGTTTGAGATGCTAAAAAAAGCTACTATAGAGGATATAAGTTCTGTTTTAAACATAAAAGATGCCGATATAATAAAAAATATTTATAAATAAGTTTTTTTTTAAATTATTAATGCTATATTTAGTGCAATTTATAATACTATATTATACAAAGGTTTTTTATGGACAAAATTGTACCAAAAGATGAAGAGTATGTTTTTGAAGGCAAGGTTGCTGTAAGTCAAACAGACTTAGACGGCAACATAACCTTTGTAAATAGAAAATTTTGTGAAATATCTGGTTACTCGCGCGATGAACTAATTGGTCGCAGCCATGACATTATCAGACATCCTGATGTTGAAGAAGCCACTTTTGAAAAAATGTGGAAAACTTTAAAAAGCGGTCAGGTCTGGAACGGAATGCTCAAAAATCTCCGAAAAGACGGACGTTACTGCTGGGTGGATATGGAAATTGCCCCGATTTTTAATAAACAAGAGCAGATGACCGGTTTTATCTCCGTAAGCAAACCTTCTCCAAGAAAAAATATTCAACTAAAAAACAAAACAAACTAAAGGGTTCAAATGTTAATCTATAATCATAAAAAAGAATTTTTAGGAATTGATGAGGGCTACTTAAAAGCTCTTGGCTTATCCAGCTTGGCAGAACTTCAAAATGAAGCAGATGATTTTGCAGACCTTTTTGTAAAAACTCCGGGCTATATCCATAACTTTAAACATGTACACTGGATTGATTACATTACCTGCAATGAGAGTGGCATAGATGCTAAGGTTATCATCAATGTAAAAGGCAGAAATTTTGCTACTCCTATTGAAATTCAAACAATTTATTTAGTTCAAAACCCTTCAGAAAAAGCTTATAGAATCAATCTTCCAAGTATAAAAGCATTAACGGGTGAGCAGAGCCAAAAATTCTCCGCCGACATTGCTCAAAAAAATGCAGCTCTTGAGAAGCCTTCACACGAGGAGCTTTACCATGCACCAGCAGTCATAGAGAGCGTTTCAAATCAAACATCTTACGACCCGTACGAAGAAGATTACGATGCAATTGAGCCCGAAGTACAAGAGAAGAGTCTCTCTCTTGATGTTGAGATAGACAAAGATGACTTTGAGTACACGCCCGAACCTGATTTTGAAGAAAAAAAAGAGGTTGTCCAGAAACAGCCCCTTAAAATAGAGGAGGAGACAACTGAAAGCGATGAAGGGAATCCTTTCGCTAACTATGTCTACAATCCGCAAACGGCATCAGAGGAGCTTGGTCTTCCAATTGATTTGGTAGAGGAGTTTATCCAAGATTTTATTGCTCAAGCAAACAGCTTTAAAAGTGATCTTTATGAATCGGCAAAAAATGAAGACTTAGACCATTTAAGAATACAGTCGCATAAACTAAAAGGTGTTGCGGCCAATCTTAGAGTAGAAG
>NZ_JAVVFL010000160.1:0-5129 GCF_032250635.1 Sulfurimonas sp. | reverse complement strand
AGAGTCGTTATATCTTTAAATACAATGCCGGGTTTTGGAAAATCTTTCACATCTCTTATAGCGTTTTCTATAATCTTTCTTTCTGTTTTGCTAAGTGTCATCTCTGTTCCTTTACTCATATTATATTAGAGCGTCTATGCGACCCTCTAGGGCTTTTATTTTGTTGTTAAGACGGTCAGTCTCTTGTCTGTACTTGCTATTTCTCTGTTTTAGCACCTTGAGCTCATTCTTCTGTTTTGTCAACTCATCACTTAGGATATCAACGTTTCCAAGGGCACGCTGAAGCTGAATCTGATACTTTCTAATAAGTATCTCCGCCTCTTTGAGCGTCAGTTTCATCAAGTCGTTGTTTCTCTGCTCTTTGGACGTAATGCTTTTAAAGTAAAACATTTTAACAAAGAGATAAACGGACAAGATAGAGAGTATAGTTAAAAGTGACCATTCTAAAAACATAGTTTTCCTTTTTTTGGTATTAAGAAGTAATAGCCTCTATTTTTTCTACGCGAAGTGTATGACGTCCGCCCTCAAAACTTCCGCCAATCCATGCATCAACTATAGATTCGCATACGCCTTTACCTATGATTCTCTCGCCAAAACACAATATATTTGCATCATTGTGACCTCTGGCAACAGTTGCGGTATAAGCATCATGGCAGAGTGCAGCACGAATCCCGCTGTGTCTGTTTGCCGCCATGCTCATACCGATTCCCGAACCGCATATTAAAATACCGTGCGAGCTATTATCTGCTAAAACTGCTTTGCAAACACTTAGTGCATAATCAGGATAATCCACTCTCTCTTTTGTAAAGGGTCCTATATCTATGACTTCGTGACCCTTGGCTTTGAGCAGTTCAACAGTATAATCTTTAAGATCCAAGCCGGCATGGTCGGTTGCGATGTAAAACTTCACTTTTTCTCTCCTTTTATGATAGAAGCAGCTTTAAAATCATCTGCACAGGCATTATGAGCAGATAATCTTTGAGCGGCGTCATAAGAACTATTAAAACTATAATTATTCCATATCTTTCATTTTTATAAAAGAATTCGGCAATGGAATTTATCTTGTATTTTAACGAAAGATGCATTAGAAAGTGCGCTCCGTCAAATTGCGGTATAGGAAGCAGGTTAAATACTCCCAAGACAACATTTATGATAACACTCTGAAGCACAAAGAGATATGTAAAAATGTAAAAGAGCGAATCTGTATCGGTCGGTCTGCTGAGATTTAAAAGAGCTATTGAGGCAACGGCAGCCAGCGTAAAGTTGTAAACTATACCTGCTAGATCAACCTGCATGGCGCCATTAAAGCCGGCTCTGTCTATTACCGTTCTCATATTTATAGGAACAGGCTTTGCCCATCCAAACAAAAATCCGCTCTCGCTCCCAAGAAGTATAGGCACAAAATACATAGCAGCGGGAACAATGATTGTACCTACCAAATCTATATGCGAAATAGGGTTTATAGAGAGTCTGCCGGCATTTTTTGCCGTTGTGTCGCCGTACATGTAGGCAACCCATCCGTGCATTATCTCATGTCCTACGATTGCCAGAGTTAAAGCAAAAACGGCAGCTGCAATTTTTAGTAGATCAATAGATTCCATAGTCATCTTTATCTTTTTTTATTCTCTCGGCAATAGCTCTATCTAGATGCTCTGGAGCTTCTAAATCAGTCGGTGTTTTTCCTATACGATCCCATCTAATCTCCCAATCTTCGCCTATACTAAAGTAGATAAACCAAGGAGTGCCCTCTATGTTTTCATAAGGAACCGAACCCCAAAAACGGCTGTCGTTTGAGTGGTCACGGTTGTCTCCCATCATAAAGTAGTGATCCTCATCAACTCTAATCGGGGCAAAATTGAAAATAGGCATCGGGTATTGACCGTTTATGAGAATCTTCTCATCATGATGAATGCCCGGATGTTTTTTCATATAGGGATTTTTAACCCAAAGTTTCTCTGCAAAAACTACTATATCATTTTCATCAAAATTCTTCTCTATCCACTCATCTCCCTCTCTGTGATGAAGATAAAGATTTTTGTCTGCCACGAACAACTCATCACCAGGAAGTGCTACACATCTCTTTACAAAGTGCTGTTTAGTGTTGTGAGGCGGTCTAAAGATGACGATATCGCCTCTCTCTGGCGTGTCGCCATCAATAAGACGAAGCTTGTCGCTCCACGGAATAATAGAGACCTCCAAAAACGGAATATGGGGCATAGAGACACCGTATGCAAACTTCTTTGCAAAAAGATGATCTCCAATAAGAAGAGAGTCTTTCATGGAACCGCTTGGAATTTTAAAAGCTTGCGCAATAAAAAATATAACAAAAAGAACGATGATAATCGTTCCGGTCCATGAGTTGGAAAATTTGTATGTTCTGTGTAAAATCTCTTTCATTTACTCTCTTTCATCTGCATGTGCTTGTGTGGCTTTTAGTGTGTTGCTAAGAAGCATCGCTATTGTCATGGGACCAACGCCGCCCGGAACAGGCGTTATATACGAGCACTTTTTGCTCACTTTTTCAAAGTCAACATCGCCGACGAGTTTACCGCTCTCTGCACGATTAATACCTATGTCTATAATAACGGCACCATCTTTTACCATATCTTCTTTAATGAGATCTATAACGCCCACGCCCACAAAAATCATATCTGCATTTAACGTATGTTTTTTCAAATCATCCGTAAAAATATGACAAATCTCAACTGTTGCATTTGCGTTTAAAAGCAGTGATGCCATAGGTTTTCCCACTATGTTTGATGCACCGATTACTACGCAGTTTTTCCCTTTTACATCAATGTTGTACTCATTTAAAAGTTCCATAACTCCAAGCGGTGTACATGGAACAAACCCGTCAAGTCCTGTTGTGAGTCTTCCTACATTATATGGATGAAAACCGTCAACATCTTTGCTTGGCTCGACCAGTTCGAGAATCTTTGTAGTATCTATTTGAGGTGGAAGAGGAAGCTGAATCAAAATTCCGTCGATATTTGGGTTGTCGTTCATCATGGTAATGGTTTTTTCAATCGCATCTTGAGATATGTCTTGTGGCATCTCATGTGTCACGGAGTAAAAACCAACCCTGTCACAAGCTTTTTTCTTCATATGTACGTAAGCCGCACTTGCTGGGTCTTGTCCTACAAGTATTACTGCAAGACCGGGCACTAATCCTGTTTTGCTTTTTAAAACTTTTACTTCATCTGCTACGGTTTTTTCTATTTTTGCCGAGAGTGCTTTTCCATCAAGAAGTTGCATTTAAACCTCATAATATTATTTTTTTGTTATTATACCTTTATATGTTAAAGGATGGCTTTATGAGGAGTGTATTGTTTATACTGTTGCCGTTTTTGCTACTGGCAAAAAGCAGTTTTATAACACCGATGGAGTATGCTACTTCACTTTATAAAAATCCTCGCGGCATAGGGTGTCATAAGTGTCACGGTGAGAGTGGAGAGGGAAGAGTCGTTGCAAAATATGAGCATAAAAACGAGAAAAAAAGTTTTGTGGGACCGCCAATAAACAGTATAAATTTTAACTATTTTTTTGCCTCGCTAAATGTAAGAAAAAATGGTATGCCTAGATATTTTTTAACTCAAAAAGAGATTAAAGCGCTCTATTTTTATCTGCAAGAAAAAAAGAAAGAAGGTGATGTAGATGCTAGATAATTATCAAGAAGTAAAAGCCGCATACGAAAAGAGAGACTTGGTCAAGTTAGATGAGTTGGCAGTTCCAACATACAGAGTGCTAAACAGAAGAAAAGATTTCACTTCAGTTTTGATGCTCTCATGCAGCAATTTGGATCATCTCATGAAGATAGATTCGGTTCAAGCTGACTGTATAGTACTAAATTTAGAAGATGGTGTAAGCAAAGAGGATAAGCCTTTTGGACTTGTTTTATGCGCTATTTTTCTCTCTCATCACAAACATTGCGACAAAAAACTTGTCGTGAGAGTAAATGCACTTAATGAGGGTGGATTTGAAGAGATTGCGTACTTAAACCAGTTTATGCCCGATGCAATAAGGGTGCCAAAAATCAGAGAGGTAAAAGAGGTAGAGTCTGTTTATGAACTGCTAGATGAAAAAACAGAGCTCCACCTCTCCATAGAGACAAGTGATGCCTGGAAGAATCTCTCTTTGCTTAAAGTTGACAAAAGAATTACAACATTTTATCTTGGAATACTTGACCTATTTGCAGATATGAAACTTCCTCAAAGTCTTATAAGAAGGGATAACCCGACCGCGCTCTATATATTGTCTCACTTTCTGGTTACATGTAGAATAATCGGGGTAAGACCCATCTCATTTGTCTATCAGGAGTTTAAGAATCTAGATGATTTTAAAGAGTGGCTATACTTGGAAAAGAACATGGGGTATGATGCAAAAGGGTGTATATCTCCAGATCAGGTCTCACTTGTAAATGAAGTTTTTGCGGACGAAGAGAAGGAGATAAGAAGAGCAAAAATCATTGTAAAACTTTTTGAACTCAAGAGAGAAGAGGGCATTAGCGGCTTTGAAGATGAGGAGTTTGGATTTATAGACGAGCCAATATATAAAGGCGCTTTGAGTGTATTAAATAAAAATAGCTAGATAATTTACTATCTGGCTAGATTATAATAAACGTTATAGCGGACAAGTATCTTCTCCTCAGGTCTTGGATATTTGCTATATGCGTATTCGATGGTCTCTTTCGTAGTGTCATCAAGTACGTAGTAGCCGCTTTTTTGAAGAAATTTAAAGTCGCTGATGTCTCCGTTTGGATGGAGATAAAATTCGACTACATTAGTTCTGTTTACATTTATGTCTCTTGGCAGATTTACCTGCGCGACCCTGTTTAAAACCTCTTGCGTGATCCTTCTCATAATCTCTTGGTTGTCTATGAGATACTTCTGCTGACCGGGAGTAAGTTTGCCGAACATATCTCCGTAGAGCTCTTTTAGACTTGAGCTGCCTATACTGCTGCCTGAGTTATGTTTTACACTTTTTTCTTTAGATTCTTCTTCGTTGGACATATCTTCAGATAGCCAGTCTAGTGAGTCATACTTGCTCTTTTGCTCTTTTTTTTCTTCCGAAGGCGGAGCCATCGAAATATATGGCTTGGATGGTGGAATAGGCTCTGTTTTAGGCTGTTG
>NZ_JAVVFL010000159.1:0-5159 GCF_032250635.1 Sulfurimonas sp. | reverse complement strand
TAGCGGTTCAGATAACGAGATGATTAACTCAGAGTTGGAGATAAGAGTAAAATAAATGTGATGCTTTTTTGATATAATTCGCTTTGTAACTTAGGTTACGCACTAAGCCGAACTCGTCCGTCTTAGTGGCAGGGACTAAAGTCCCTACAACCCCATAAAGTTACCACTGTCTGTCAGACAGGGGATAAAAGCTTAAATATATTATACGAAAGGGTTATATGGCATTTTCAAAAGAGAATAGAAAAGGCACTATAAGCGGTGTTCTTTTTGTAGCAATTTTTGCAGCAGCAGCTACTATGATTTCAGAGATTGGTTTTTTAAAATCTCTTGGAATTTCGCCCCTGGTTATAGGGATAGTTTTAGGGATTTTTTACGCAAATACGCTTCACAACAACACTCCCAAAGAGTGGAACGGCGGTATTACATTTTCAGCAAAAAAGATTTTACGCTTTGCTATCGTTTTTTACGGTTTTCGTATCACGTTTCAACAAATCGGGGAGGTTGGGCTAGAGGGATTTATGGTCTCGCTAATTATGCTCTCAACCACTTTTGTTCTGGGAACATGGGCAGGACAAAAACTCTTCAAAATGGACAGAGACACTTCAATGCTTAGTGCTTCGGGAGCTTCTGTATGCGGTGCAGCAGCCGTTTTGGCAACGGAGCCTGTTTTGAAGGCAGAGGAGCATAAAGCTGCAATCGCCGTTTCAATGGTTGTGCTCTTTGGAACAATCTCGATGTTTTTATATCCGCTTCTATACAACATGGGCGTTTTTGATATGAGTGCCAAAGAGTTCGGTATCTATGTCGGCGGAACGATTCATGAAGTGGCTCAAGTCGTAGCAGTTCCGGCTTCTATCCCGGGTGCGAGCGAAGAGATGGCAAATTCGGCGGTAATTGTGAAGATGACAAGGGTTATCATGATAGCGCCGATGCTTATCATCCTTGGTATATATCTCTCAATGAGCGCTAAAAAAAGTGAGAATGCAGAAGCTGTTGGAGGCGTTAAGCTCGTCATTCCGTGGTTTGCGGTCTATTTTATAGGTATGGCTGGATTTAACTCTCTTGGAATCCTTCCACAAAATATAGTAGATATTATAAATGAGATAGATACTTTTTTACTGACCATGGCGATGACGGCACTTGGCATCGGAACCGTGTTTTCAAAGTTTAAGGGGCTTGGTTTAGCGCCTGTTTACACGTCCGGTTTGATGTTTGCATGGCTACTTGTCGGCGGATATTTCATCACAAAATGGGTCGTGGCGGTGTTCTAAATTTGTAACTTTCAACTAAAAAAGTATATAATAAAAACAAATCAAATCCGGGGGAGCCACTAGAGTGTCAAATTTACCAAATACGCTAAACTCTTACTGGCTCTGGAGAGAAATCTCATCGAAACTCGGCGTCTCAAATCCGGCATATAAGTACTGGAGCGAGACGAGAAACCTTAAACTTAACAATAAATATCTTTTTATACAAAAAAATACCCTTCCCCAAAAACATGAACATGTGGAGAGTATACTCACTGACCTCTCTGGGCATCTGCCTATAAAGTATGCCTCAGACAAGCTACATGTGAATGAACATATATTTTCATACGACAAGATGAGACTTCATAAGGAGTTTGAGTACAAATTTGTCGAAGATGTGAAGTTTGTAAATATAAAAAAATTTTTCATGGAGTTTGGGATAAGAGTAGGTAAAAACTCTATTGTTCAGCTTGGAAAAATAAAGGATTTGGAGATAGGACCTGATTGCACTTTTTATAATCTCAAAAATGATTACGGTGTAGTGGTGTACGAATAATGGATACCTTTTTTTTAGAGTTTCGAGACCCTCTTTTTGGGATTATAATCTTTTTCGTTCTTGTTTTTGTCATTACCTTTTTTTCGTACTGGTTTAGCAGACTCAAAAAAAAAGAAGACTACCGTCATCTAGATAAGTTTTTAAAACAGTTCCACTCTCTGCCATCTCAAAATGAACTCAAGGTATTGATTACAAAGGGGGAGTTGTCTGAGAAATCTTGGCTGCTGCTTGCAAACTCATATACGCAAAACGGAAACTATGAAAAGAGTATAGAGATCTACAGTGAGTTGCTTAAAGTCGGAGATAAATCCAACTACAGAGACACTCTTTTTCTGCTTGGCAAAACATACTTTAAGGCAGGTTTTCTGGAGCGTGCAAAGCAGATTTTTTTAGAGATACTGAAAAACAATCCCCGCACGCCTCAGGCGATTAACTATCTTCTGCTTGTTTATGAACAGATGAAAGATTATAACGCTGCGCTTGAGTTGCTAGAGCCTTTGGGCGAACTGAAAAAAGATGTGACTATGATTAGCGCATATCTTAACTCTTTGAGTATTTTAAACAGTGCTCGGATGGCTCCGGATGAAAAAGCTTATAAGCTCTTGGAGATATACAAAAGCTGCAATCATCTGGATTACCTTGTTTTTGAGTATGTTTTTCGTATAAATCCAAAGGCTGCATGGGAGAATTTTGATGCTTCAAAGGCAGAGCTTATTGTTGATCTGCTTTGGAGTTGCGATAAAAAAGATTTGAATTTTGATATAATAATGCAAAACGGCTATTTAAGGGAGCTATATACCGCAAAAGGGTATATGAAAGCGGCAACGAAGAGCTCTATTTTTGAGCTTGACGTGCTTATAAACCTTGACTCAAAAGCAAATGCAACACTCGGATTTGAGTATATTTGTGATAATTGCAAAGTGGTCTACCCGTTTGCATTTAACCGTTGCAGCAGTTGCCATGCCATAGATACATCAAGGGCGGAGCTCTCTTTGGTAAAAGATTACCATAAGGATTTTAGTGAAGAAAATAACTCTTTTCAGTGATGGCAGCGCTTTGGGAAACCCAGGACCCGGCGGGTATGGAGCAATTCTCAGGTTTGGCAACAAAGAGAGGGAGATCTCCGGCGGCGAGGCGCATACTACAAACAACAGAATGGAGCTCTTGGCGGTAATCGAGGGGTTAAGAGCTCTTAGGGAGCCCTGCAATGTTGAGATAATCTCCGACTCTTCGTATGTCGTAAAGGGGATAAACGAGTGGCTTGAGAGCTGGATAAAGAGAGACTTTAAAAAGGTTAAAAATCCTGATTTGTGGAGAGAGTATATAGAGGTTTCAAAAGGGCATAAGATAAATGCCATATGGGTTAGAGGGCATAACGGACATATTGAGAACGAGAGGTGCGATATTTTGGCAAAAATAGAGGCACAAAAGATGAAGGAGAATATACAATGAGTAAAAATATAGAGGTTTTAGAGAAAACCTTAGGATACGAATTTAAGAACGAGAAGCTCATTATCGAAGCGCTGACGCATAAAAGTCATAAGCAGCCCTACGATAATGAGCGACTTGAATTTTTAGGCGATGCCGTTTTGGATTTGATTGTGGGAGAGTATCTGTTTTTTAAATTCCCCAAATCAGATGAGGGTAATCTCTCAAAGATAAGAGCGGCGCTCGTTAATGAGGACGGCTTTGAGAAGCTGGCAAGGTCCATCAATCTAGGCGAATATATCTACCTCTCAAATGCGGAGGAGAACAACGGCGGAAGAGAGAAAGCATCCCTGCTCTCAAATGCTTTTGAGGCGGTAATTGGAGCTATTTATCTTGAGTCGGGATTGGATGCTGCTAAAAAAATAGCAATTGAGTTGATTGAGAAAAATCATAAAGAGATCTCGCTTGATTCTCTCTTTAGAGATTTTAAAACAACCCTTCAAGAGCTTACGCAAGCCAGATTCGGAGAGACTCCGGAGTACAAAGTTGTTGCCAGCCGCGGACCTGATCATAAAAAAGAGTTTGAAGTTGCCGTTATCATAGAGAACAAAGAGTATGCAAGAGCGATTGGCAAAAGCAAGAAAATTGCGCAACAAGAAGCCGCAGAGATGGCGGTAAAGCTTTTAAACAAGGAAATGAAGTGAATAGTTTTGGGCAGAAATTAAAATTTAGTACTTTTGGGGAGTCTCACGGAGTTGCAATCGGATGTCTGCTTGATGGTGTTCCGGCTGGACTTGAGATAGATGAGGCGTTTATCCAAGGTGAATTAGATAGAAGAAAACCGGGAAAAAGCGAGTTTGAAACGGCTAGAAAAGAGGATGACAAAGTAGAGATACTAAGCGGTGTTTTTGAGGGTAAAAGTACTGGAACGCCGATAGCTATGGTTATATACAACACTAACCAGAAGTCAAAAGATTACTCAAATATAAAAGATATTTTTCGCCCGGGTCATGCTGATTTTACCTACTTTTATAAGTATGGCATAAGGGATTACAGAGGCGGTGGCAGGAGTTCTGCAAGAGAGACAGCGGCAAGAGTCGCTGCAGGCGCGATCGCGAAACTGATGCTTAGAGAAGTTGGTGTTGAGGTTTTAAGCGGTATCTGTGAAGTAGACGGTATAAAAGCAGAGCAGCTTGATTATGAGGCGGCTAAAAAAAGCATTATTTTTGCTCTTGATGTCAACAAAGAAGAGGAGCAAAAAGAGGCGATACTTAGAGCTAAAAATGAGCATGACTCAGTCGGCGGAGTCTCAAGAGTTCTTATAAAAGGTGCGCCAAAAGGGTTAGGGCAGCCGCTCTACTATAAACTCGATGCAATTTTGGCGGATGCCATGATGGGCATAAATGCCGTTAAAGCCGTCGAGATAGGCGACGGGGTTTTGAGTGCATCGCTAAAGGGTTCTCAAAACAATGACGAGATAAGAGCAGCCGGCTTTGTAACAAACCACTCAGGCGGGATTTTAGGCGGCATAAGCAACGGAGAAGATATTGTGATGAATGTCTACTTTAAGCCTACGCCTTCTATTTTTAAAGAGCAAAAAACAGTTACGACTGAAAATGAAGAGGTTGATTTTGCTCTTAAAGGACGTCATGACCCATGCGTTGCCATAAGAGGAACCATCGTTTGTGAAGCAATGGCAGCGCTTGTTGTTGCCGATATGCTGCTTTTAAATATGGGTTCAAAAATGGATGCTTTTGTGCGGTATTATAAATAGTAGTTAAAATTTTAATATATGCTTAAATTTACATAGTAGTTAAAATTATTTATATTATAGCCTTTTTTTAATCTTAATGCTGATAAAATATTTTTAGTTTTAAAAAACCATCCTATAAAGAATAGCTTAAACCAATAGTTATTTTTTATAGACA
>NZ_JAVVFL010000158.1:0-5196 GCF_032250635.1 Sulfurimonas sp. | reverse complement strand
TTTGTTTTATGGATTCTGTCTCTTGGAGTTCAATTTCAAAAATGAAAGAGCTTCCGACTTTCTCTTTGCTCTGAACCCAAATCATACCGCCCATCAGCTCTACAAGCTGTTTTGAGATTGCAAGACCAAGACCTGTTCCTCCATATTTTCTCGTAGTGCTACTATCTGCTTGCGAAAAAAGTTTAAATAGCTTTTGTTGTTCGGTTTGACTTAAACCGATGCCTGTGTCTTTGATTTCAAATTTAATTTTTGAATCATCTGTTTTTGTAATTATTATATATATATTTCCGTTTTTATCGGTAAATTTAATGGCATTACTTAAAAGATTGGTTAATACCTGGGAAATTCTTAGGCTGTCCCCATAAAAATAATCCTTTAGACTATTTTCGTATTTTAGGTTAATTTTTATATTTTTATCTTCAACTATATATTTCATAGACTCTACAATGTAGCTAACGGTTCTTTTAAGATTAAACTCTACATTTTCTATCTTCATCTTCCCCGCTTCAATCTTTGAGAAATCCAAAATATCGTTTATTATGCCTAGAAGCGATTTTGCAGACTCATCTATCTTAAGAAGATAGTTTTTCTGCTTCTCATCAAGGTTGCTCTTTAGAAGCAGGTGGCTTATCCCTATGATGCCGTTCATTGGAGTTCTTATCTCATGCGACATATTGGCCAAAAACTGTGACTTTGCCTTGGTCGCGTTTTGTGCTATCGTCTTCTCCCCCTCCAGCTCTTTTGTTCGCTCTTTGACTATGTTTTCAAGGTTCATACGCTGTTTGATATTGAAGTAGGCGACTGTAAGCAGAATCAAAAATCCAAAAAATGCCATGGCGTTTACCATTAAATATTCGTTTGTCATATCGTGAAGATATTCGCTTTTTGTGTATGAGACAAGATACGCCATCGTCTTTTGATTTTCAATATTTTTAATAGGCAAAAAAGATATGATGAATGAGTCCCTCAAGTGATGCGAGTATAGAGAAAATGAGTTGTTGCGACTTATGTTTTTTGCTATCTCATCTTTTAGGCTTTTATCTAAGAGGAGGTTTTTTTGAAAACTTCTTTTTTCCTTTGCGTTTGTGGTTAGGGAGAGAAAATCTTCATGTTCCAGGCTCGGCGTATAGTTTGAGTTAAAATCATCGTAGTACTCTACAGTACCGAAAATTGATTTTTTGACTATAAAATCGGTATGCGTGCTATGAAGATTGAGCATGGCATCTTGCATGCTTTGAGGAGAGAAAGAGATTTCGGCAACTCCCAAATAGAGACTGTTATAAAAAAGAGGAAAAACATTTCTAAAAGCGTGTGTGCCTTTTCCTCCCTCAAAGCCGCCTATAGGCTCTTTTGTCTTGTTTGTATATACAATAGAGTAGCGTACCAAGGAGAGGTCATCGCCGTAGATATCCCTTTTATGCACTCTTAAAAATGAACTGTTATCTTCAAAAGCAAAATGAACAATGTTTACGCCTATCTCTTTTAGGTTGTTAAAGTGCGGAAGCAGCTCAAAGTAGAGCATTGAACGAAACATGTCTCGCTTATCTTCATTTTTTGTGTTTTTGGCATTGTAAAATATCTCTAAAATCCTATTGCTGTTAAAAACCTCTTGATTTATGATTTTTGAGATAACGCTGTATCTGTCTGTTGTAACTTTGTAGTTGTGCGCCAACTTGCTAACCTCTTGATTTAAGAGAAGCTCAAGACGTCTATTTTTATCGTTTGTAGTAACTATATAGACTGAAGAGTAGAGGGATACAAAGAGAACGATGATGAAAAATTTAATTGAACCTAAAGAGAATCCCAACTAGCCCGCCTTCTTTTTTCAAATATTCGTGTCAATTAGTATAACCTAAATTGATTAAAAGGTTATAAAATTAATCTTATTTATAAGGCAGAATCGACTACAATTTCCTCACTAGAATAAAGGTTGAGTAGATGGTAGTAAAAAATGCGATACTTTGCGATATACACGGTGAGAGAGTAACAGACCTCCGCATAGAAGACGGCGTAGTAACCGAGATAGCAGAGGGACTCTCATGTAGCGAGACTCTAGATGCAAGCGGTTTTTACTTTATGCCTCTTTTGGTAGATACAAACGTAAGAGTACAGGACTCCTCTTTAAATGCAAAAAACATAAAAGCACTCTCGGATGAAGCGCTTCAAGCAGGGATAGGGCATGTAGTGCTAAATCCGGACTCTGCTCCCGCAATAGATAACGAGATAGTTTTAGAGTTTGCACAAAACGGGCTGCATGAGCTAAGAGGTGCAAAAGTTGACTTAATGTTAAATACGCTTAAAGAGGATAACACTCTTAGTAATATTGCCATTTTGCTAAAGCGCGGAGCCGTTGCACCGTATATGAGCACCATCGCTAAAAATGATGTTGCCATTAAGATTGCACAGTATTGCCAGATGTACGGGGTTACGCTCTTTTGTAAAGCAGAGGACAACTCGCTAATATCTAGCGGCGTAATGCTAGAGGGTGATGTCAGCTCCAAGTTTGGGCTTGCGGGCATACCTGACTTGAGCGAAGTTCTGCATGTCTCGCGTATGATAGAGATAGCAAGACACTTTAAAATCAAAATACTTTTTAAGTCAATTGCTTCGCCTCGTTCAATCTACCTTATAAACAAAGCAAAGCAGGATGGCGTAGATGTCACATGCGAGGTCTCTATCCATCATCTTAGCAACTCCGATGAGGCATGTAAAAACTTCAACACCACGGCAAAGCTAAATCCGCCGTTATCTTCAAAAGATGATCTTATGCTGCTGCAAGATGCTCTCAAAGCTGGACAGATAGACATTCTCACTACTCTGCATCAGCCAAGCTCTCCCCTAAACAAAGAGGTTGCTTTTTATGATGCTGCTTATGGATGTGAAGGGCTCAAAAATGCCATGAGCATCTACTACACAAAACTTGTAAAGAGCGGCATTATATCTATGCAAGAACTTGTAAGGCTCTGCGTGAAAAATCCATCAAAGGCGATAGGAGAGAGTGCAGGGGAGATAAAGGTTGGCAAGAGAGCAAATGCAATGTTGTTTAATCCAAAAAGTGTCTCTGTTATGGAAGATAAACTCTCTTTGTATTGCGGCGAAGAACTTTATGGCGAAGTAAAAACTATCTTCTAGTATATTAATATTTGACTGATATAATCGCAGCATCTATTTAACGAAAAAGGAAGCGTGATGAAACGACATATGATTATTAGTTTTATTATTCTTTCAATTTTCGGTGCCAATCTGTTCGCAACAACTGATGTTTTGCCAAAAGGCAATTCTCATAGTAATTTTTGTTCTCTGCATGAACACCAGCACACCCATAATAGATTAAAACATACACATAGCCATAACCATAAAGTCAATCATGTTGATTTTTATATGGCAGATAGTATTCAAATAGAAGCATTCTCTTATACACAAGAAGATAATTTTTACTTTACTAAGCAATATAATTATTCTATATCCAAAGAACTGTTTCGTCCTCCTATCGTATAGTTTTTCTCAACTATTATCATTTTAAATACATACAATTTTTCAAAAGGAGATCTATGAAAACATTTTTAATTTTAAGTGCATTGCTTCTGCTTAATACCATAGCTTTCGCGCATGGTATTTCAGCTGCAGATAAACATGCAATGCTTGATGGGGGGAACCTCAAATATATTTGGCTTGGTGCCACACATATGCTTAGCGGGTATGACCATCTTCTATTTTTGTTTGGCGTGGTTTTTTTCCTGAACACGCTCAAAGATATTGTTAAATTCGTCTCCGTATTTACATTGGGACACAGTATCACGTTGATTCTGGCAACTTTCGTGGGAGTTAACGCTAACTACTATTTGATCGACGCCGTAATAGCAATCAGCGTTATCTATAAAGCATTTGACAACAATAAAGGCTTCCAAAACTACCTGCATGTAAAGTCTCCAAATCTCTTATGGGTTGTATTTCTATTTGGGCTTATCCACGGTTTTGGACTCTCAACGCGTCTGCAGCAGCTTCCTCTTGGTGAAGATAAAATCGATATGTTACTGAGAATTGTTTCATTCAATATCGGTGTTGAGTTTGGACAAATCATTGCCCTGATTCCAATGCTTTTCATTCTAATGCTTTGGCGCAAAAAAGAGTCATTTATGCAGCACAGCAAGGTTGCCAACCATCTTCTTATGTTTGCAGGTTTCATGCTGTTGCTTATGCAGTTGCATGGCTATTTGCACACTGCAAACGAAGAGGAGTTCGGCTTTAACAAAGACGCTCATACGCATATTCATCTTGATATGAAGGCAGAAGAGTCAAAACAATACAGACACGGTTCATTATAAAAGGAGAACAAAATGAAAAAAATTATTGCAAAGGTTGCGGTTGCGACTATTTTAACACTCGGAGTAAATCCATTGTATGCAGGTGCAGGGCATGACCACGGTCACAGTCACTCCACGGTGAAAATCAATGAGGCAAAAGCAAAAGAGATAGCCATAAGAGTGGTTAAAAACTATACACTTGATGGAAAGCTTGATAAGAGCTGGAAGAATGTCCCAATTGACACCATTAAAAAGCAAACTTATCAATCAGCGCCTGAATGGGCAGTTACTTTTAAAAATCAAAAAGAGCCAAATCCGAAACAGAAAAATCTCTATATTTTTGTAAATCAATACGGTGAAATGATTGGTGCTAATTTTACAGGTCAGTAGCCAATTGAAAAGATTTTTAACTGACAATGTGGTAGAATTCCAAAAAAATTAAGGAAACAAGATGCTACATGAATACAGAGATATTATTACACACATGAAAGAGACAGGCGCTGAGAATGCCCACTTTTTAAGAATTTTCAATAAGCATAATGAGCTTGACGACAAGATTGTTAAAGCTGAAAAGAGTGAAGTTATACTAACCGACAAAGAGTTAGAGACTCTTAAAAAAGAGAAGCTGCTGTTAAAAGATGAGGCGTATGCTATTCTTATGAAATATAAAAATGAGCACAATCTCTAAGACTGCCAGGGCTTTTTAAGCCTTGCAGTGACGCTTTTACCGACCTCTTTTTGCGTAAAACTCCGTTTTAAATTCACTAAATCTATCCGCCAAAATAGCCTCTCGTGCCTCTCTCATAAGGTTGAGGTAGTAGTGAAGGTTATGAATAGTTCCAAGTCTGAAGTATGTTATCTCACGAGCACGGAAGAGATGGTTGAGGTAAGC
>NZ_JAVVFL010000157.1:0-5271 GCF_032250635.1 Sulfurimonas sp. | reverse complement strand
ACAAAAAAATGAGAAAAAAGCAGTAGAGTATAGCAAGGATTTCATAGATGCAAAAAGAGTACTTATCGTTGAGGACAACATAACGAACCAACTTGTTCTATCTGGACTTCTTGAAGAGTTCGTTGAAAATATAGATATTGCAAAAAACGGCAAAGAGGCAGTTGAAATGTTTGAAAAAGGTAAATACGAACTTATCTTTATGGACTTGCAGATGCCGGTTATGGACGGATACGAAGCAACTAAAATCATTAGGGACATGGACGGCGATGTTCCAATCGTTGCACTGACTGCAAATGCAATGAGTGAAGAGGTAAAGAAGACAAAAGCCGCAGGAATGAACGGACATCTTATTAAACCGATAGATTTGGGAAAACTTTATTACACTTTACGCAAACATATTAACTCAAATACGAAATAATTGCATCTAAAAAACGAAGGGAGAGAGTGTTGAAAATAATCTTTTTATCTTTAATTGCACTTCTTCTAAGTGCAGAGAGTAGCTACGAGAAGGGAAAAAAACTCTATATAAAAAATGGCTGCCACAGTTGCCATGGTATGAAACTAGAGGGTCTTCATGAGTATCCCTATCTTGCAAATCGGGCAAAAGGCTACATGGAGTACAAGCTAAAGAGGTTTCGCTTAAAACTCTCCGACAATCAGCAGCAAGAGATGATGATACCTTTTGCAGTGGGTCTTAGCGATGAAGATATACAAAATTTAACGACCTATATGTATGAATATGTGGAAGAAACAAATAAAGAGAGATATGATGACAGTTACAAAACACATGGAGACGGCGGATCATGAAAATATTAGTTAGCGCACTAGAACACTCGGCAAACGTTCACCTAAAATCTCTCAAAAAAGAGTTAAGCGGTGACGTAGAGTTTATCGGCATATTTGACAAAGAGCTTGGGGATAGCATCATTGATTTGAGAAGTTTGGCAATCATGGGCTTTGTCGATGCCATCAAAAAGTTGCGCTTTTTTTTAAAACTAAACAACGATATGTTGAAACTCGCACATGACGCTGATAAAGTTCTGCTGATTGACTCCTCAGGATTCAATCTCCCGCTTGCCAAAAAAATCAAAAAAAAGTACCCAGATAAAGAGATTATTTACTACATATTGCCGCAGGCTTGGGCATGGAAGAAAAAACGAATCCCTGTCTTGGAAAAGACCATAGACCATCTCGCTTCCATCCTCCCTTTTGAAAAGGAGTACTACTCCAAAGATGCGCCTATAGAGTATGTCGGGCATCCTCTTTTGGATCAGATAACGGAGTTTAAAGAGGCTCTTGCTGATGAAGTAAAAAACATCGTCTTTATGCCCGGAAGCAGAAAGGGCGAGATAAAAAAGCTACTTCCAGTTTTTAAAGAGGTTCAAAAAGAGCTTGGAGTCGAAGCAACTATTATAGTGCCAAAACACTTCTCTAAAGAAGATATAAAAGAAGTTTATGGTAGCCTTTCAGGTTTTAAAATGGCTCATGATGCACACAAAATACTTAAAGATGCCGACTTTGCATTTATCTGCAGCGGAACGGCAACTCTTGAGGCATCTCTTATCGGGATACCTTTTGTGTTGACATATATTGCAAAACCCCTTGATTACTTTATTGCAAGCAGACTTGTAAAACTGGAGTATATAGGATTGGCAAATATAATGTACAACAAGTTTAAAAACAGGGCACTGCATCCGGAGTTTATACAAGAAGATGTAACTGCCAAAAACCTGATTCAAGCATATCGCGAATATGACAGAAGCAGATTTTTAAGTGACTCAAAAGCACTGAGAGAGTATCTAAAACATGGTAGTTCAAAAAGAGTAGCAGCAATTATAGAGGACAGAGATGAAGATTAATTTTATAGATTTACAAGCGCAGTACCAAGAGTATAAACAAGAGATTGACAAAGAGGTTTTAGAGGTTTTTGCTTCAGCGCAATTTATAGGCGGAGAGAAGCTAAACTCGCTAGAGAGAAATCTTGCAGCATATACGGGTGCAAAACATGCCATAGGGTGCAGCAGCGGAACGGATGCTCTTTTGTTAGCGCTTATGGCACTTGGTGTGGGAGCCGGAGATGAAGTAATCACAACTCCTTTTACCTTCATATCCACAGCCGAAGTTATTGCCCTTTTGGGTGCTTCAAGCGTCTTCGTAGATATAGATGCGCAGAGCTACAACATAGACCCGACAAAGATAGAGTCGCATATAACCGACAGAACAAAAGCGATTATGCCCGTCTCACTTTACGGGCAATGTGCCGACATGGAAGCTATAAACGAGATAGCCGCAAAATATGAACTTCCGGTTATAGAAGATGCTTGTCAAAGTTTTGGCGCAACATACAAGGGCAAAAAATCGTGCAACCTCTCGACCATAGGATGTACAAGTTTCTTCCCTTCAAAACCGCTAGGCGCTTACGGTGACGGCGGAGCAATTTTCACAAATGACGATGAACTTGCAACAAAGATGAGAATGCTTCTAAACCACGGTCAAAACGAGAGATACAAGCACAAATACATCGGTATAAACGGTCGTCTTGACGCTGTTCAAGCGGCTATTTTAGATGTTAAACTAAAACATTTTGACAAAGAGGTAAAACTCAGAGACGAAATAGGCACAAGATATAGCGACCTGCTCGAAGATGCCGATGTCATAACTCCAAAGATTGCCCAGGATAGCATAAGCGTTTATGCGCAGTACTCAATCAGGGTGCAGGAGAGAGAAGAGATGATTGCAAAACTGGCTGAACAAGGTGTTCCGACTGCGGTACACTATCCGGTTCCGCTTCATCTGCAAGAGGCATTTGTTCATCTGGGATACACAGAGGGAGATTTTCCAATCAGTGAGCTTGTCTCAAAAGAGATAATGTCGCTTCCTATGAGTGCATATCTTAGTGAAGCAGAGCAAGATTTTGTAGTTCGCGCTATTATTAAGGGTTAAAAATTGAAAAGAGTTGCAATTCTTGGGCTTGGAGCAATGGGCAAAAATCACTACAACACGCTCAAAAAGATAGAGGGCGTAGAGATTGTCGGACTCTGTGATGTTGTAAAAAACGGCGAGTTCGCAGAGCCTTTTTTTTACGACTTAGATACGATGCTTGAAGCTGTAAAACCAGATGCCGTCATTATCGTAACACCTACATTTTTGCATAAAGACGCCGCACTCAAATGTGCCGCGCACAAAGTAGATATTTTTATAGAAAAGCCTGCTGCTTCGAGTGTTGAAGATGCAAGAGAGATAAATAAAGCGGTTGAAGAAAGTGGCATAAAAAGCTGTGTCGGACATATTGAGAGATACAACCCCGTCGTAAAATCTCTTATAAATGAAATAGCGAATCATGAGATTCTATCCATCTCAATCACGCGCAGCGGCTCTTTTCCTGAGCGTATAGCTGATGTGGGAATACTCACAGACCTCTCAGTCCATGATAGCGATTTGATACGCTTTATAACAAAAAGAGATATTATAAAAAGTGCGGTATTTAAGTCTCAAAAGATTCATAAGACTCATGAAGATAACGCTATCTTGGCATTTGAGCTGGAGGGTCAGATTATCGGCGATATCTCTACAAACTGGCTTACTCCCTACAGAAAAAGAACTATCTCTCTGGCATGTAGAGTAGATGAGCAGAGCAAGATAAAATATTTTGAAGCAGATCTTATCTCTCAAACTCTAACAGAGCGCATTAATATAAATCCTTCTTCGCACATAACTAAAAACTGTTTTGTAAACAGAAGCAACGCACTGCATGATGAACTTGAAGCATTTATAAACTACTTACAAACGGGCGATAACAGTTCATTGGCAACCGTACATGACAGCATAATCACTCTAGAGATTGCGAGCAAATAATGGCAGAAAAAAAAGCAAATATTCATCCATCGGTTGTCATAGAAAAGGGTGCGAAAATAGCTCCCGATGTTAAAATAGGTCCATTTTGCTTTATAGGCAGAGATGTAGAGCTAAAGGCAGGATGCATATTAGAGTCAAATGTCATACTCAAAGGCTCCCTTAGAGTTGGTGAGAATGTAAAAATATTCAGCTTTGCTGTTATGGGGCGCGAAGATTCAGAGATAGTTATAGGCGAGAAAACACACATAAGAGAGTTTACTCAAATCGGCACGCAAGAGAGCCTAAATGCCAAAAGTAAAAAAATAATCATCGGTGCTAACAACTTTCTTATGGGGTACGTTCAAATTCTGGGCGGTGTAGAGTTAGGCGATTTTTGCATCATAACAAATGCGGTCAGGCTTTATGAGAATGTCAAGTGCGAAGAGAGAGTCATCATCGGCGGTCTTAGCACGGTTGAGGCAAACAACACCATAGGAACGGGAGTAATGATAGGCGGCGCATCCGTTGTAAACTCAGACATTCCTCCCTTTATGCTAGTTGAGGGCAACAAGGCGACCATAAAAGGACTAAACGTCATCGGTCTTAGAAGAAGACTTGAGAACAAAGGCGATATTGAAGAGATAAAAGCGGTCTTTAAAAAGATTCTCGGCGACGGCGCAGATAAAATCTTAGCGCAAGAGATAGCAGATACAAACCCTAACGAGTTTATACAAAGATTGGCATCTTTTGTAGCTTCGAGCAATCTTTAGCAAAAGGTACTGTTCGTCTCTTGCATTGTATGCTTTTTCCTGTTTAAGCGTAATTTACTTCTATAATGTTTGTCATTTTAATCTCCCCAAAATCTCCAAAGCCTCAATCTCAAACTTAGAAAAAGCAAACCACTTTTTGCCCAAATCTTTCAAGCTTGCTCCGATGTGATATATCTCTTTTTGGTCGATGACTAGAAACCTGTCGTGAGCATTTTTAAACTCTTTTACCTCTATGTTTTTATATTGTGAACTGTATTTTTGATAGTCAAGGCGAAGTTGTTTTGAGATAGTTTGTGTGTATATTTTTATTTTTAAATTCGGATATTTGCTAAAAAGTGTAAAAACAGTATCATCTATGTAGTTGTCTATCAAAACTACTTCGCTTTTTGCACTTTTTAGTAAATCGTTTATAAAAGCATAAGCATCGTAAATCTGCCCATCAAAAAAGATTCCCTCATCTGGCTTTTTGGTTTTATTTTCTAAGGCATTTAAGACAACATCTATTTTCTCATCTGTACGAAATTGTTTTTGTTCCAGTGAGTCCAATCTTTGAAATATCAGAGCATTATTTGAGATAAACTTTCTCATATTTACAAAAGCTTCTATGATTTGGATACTGACTTTGATGGCGATATCGCTCCGTAAAACCGCCGAAAGCATAGAAACA
>NZ_JAVVFL010000156.1:0-5331 GCF_032250635.1 Sulfurimonas sp. | reverse complement strand
GCGATTGCCACTCCGTCTATTATCTCATCTCTGCTTATGGCGATGCCGAGTTCTCTTGCTATATAAAATGCCGTATTTGGATGATCCCCCGTTACCATAACTACTTCAATTCCCGCCTCTTCGGCACTGCGAAGAGCCTCTTTGACTCCCTCTCTAAGCGGGTCGGTAATAGCCGCAAATCCAAGATAGGTGTATCCATCCTCCGCAATAGCGCTCTTATCGTTAATCCTGTATGCCAAGGCTATATTTCTAAATCCGTTTGCCGCCCACTCATCAACCTGCTTTAGTACAGACCCTTTCTCATCCTCGCCAAGTGTGCTTTTTGCAAGTATAACCTCCGGTGAGCCTTTGATAAAATCAACTTTTTTGCCATCAATTTCGTAACTTGCAGCTGAATATTTGTTGATAGGTTCGTAGGGAGTTAGCGCGATTGCTTTTTTATACTTTTTAAAAAGCGATTCATCAAGAGCAAGTGCGTACCTTGCCAAGGCTATATCTACCTGATCGCCCAAAAAAACAAACTCATCACCCTCTTTGTGGTAGGTTGATTCATTACATAGAAGAGCACTCAGAACTATATACTCATCTACTGCTTCGCTGCTGCTATATGTTTTATCGGGGCTGATAAAATGCTCAACGCTTAGGCGGTTTTGCGTCATCGTTCCGGTCTTGTCGCTTGCTATAAACGTACATGAGCCAAGCCCCTCAATAGCAGAGAGCTTGCGTACGATGACATTTCTCTTACTCATAACACTGCTTGCGACGCTCAGCGCAACCGTAATAGCAACTGGCAGCCCTTCGGGAATAGCAGATACCGCAAGAGCCACCGTAAGGAAAAAGATATCTTTTAGCGGCATATCCTGATAAACGCCGAGCATGATGATAAGCAGCGCAACACCGCTGATGATTTTAGAGATGTTGAAAGAGAACTTCTCCATGCGCAGCATAAGCGGCGGTTTTGCAATCTTTACCTCTGCCAAAAGAGAGGCGATTTTGCCGACTTCCGTCAGCTCGGCTATTGCCACCACAACTCCGACTGCCCGCCCTTTTGTAACTAAAGAGCCGCCATAGAGCATGTTTTTTCTCTCACCTATGGGTTCATCTTCGTCTTTGGAGATATATTGCGGATTTTTACTTACTTCGATAGATTCGCCACTAAGAAGCGATTCGTTTACTTGCAGATCGTTTGCTTCTATAAGGCGTATATCAGCGGGAGCTTTTACGCCTGATTCGAAAAATACGATGTCACCGACTGTGACATCTTCGCTTAGTATCTCAACTTTTTTGCCGTCTCTTAAAACATTTACATAGGTCTTGATTACTTTTTTCAGAGCGTCAGCTCTCTCGCCGGCATTGTACTCCTGATAGGTTCCGACTACCGCGTTAACGAGAAGTGCCGCCATGATAAAACCGGCATCACTAAACTCTTTGATGACCAGCGATATAACGGTAGCGATAAGCAAAACATAGATGACGGGACTCTTAAACTGCTCAATAAATATATTAAACAGGGTGCGTTTTTTACCATCAGGTAAAATATTTTTACCATAATGCTTAGCACGCAACGCCACCTCATCACTGCTTAATCCATCAACGCCGCACTCCAACTCTCTTAGAGTATCCTCTGCGCTTTTTGTATGAAACATGGAGTGCTATTTTAAAAAAAGTTTGCTCAAATTAACGCTACTTCTTTTTCGCGTTCTTTTTTTCTGCTTTCTCTTTCTTTTTAAAGTCTTTGATGTTCTTTTTGACCTCTTGCTTGAGCTCTTTTTTCAGCATCGCTTTTAACTCTTTTTTTACGATTTTTTGAACTTTTCTCTTGTCAATCATCTTAGATCCTTTAATTTTTATATGCTATATCATAGTCCCAATGAGCTTAATATAAACTATAATCATCATAAATTATATGTTATACTTAACCCTATGAACCCTATGTTTTTAGCCCTCAGAGCACATCTTGGCGATTATGATAAACTCAAACACGACTTTAAAGAGATAATAGAAGGTCGGTGGACAAGCGAAGAGAATCTGCATGCAACAATCTACTATTTTGGCAATACTTACACAGTTGAAGAGCTACTGGAAAAACTACCGCCCACCTTTGAAAAAGTTGAACCGCTGGAGCTAACCTCTTTGAGCTATTTTTCACACAACAATATTTTATTTGCAAGACCAGAGGGGTATAAACTAGATATGCTTCACTCATCACTCTGCACTCAGTTTTCGTTAAAAGAGGCGACACACTTTGTTCCGCATATAACTCTAATGCGAATGAAAAAAATCAACGATAAAGAAGCTTTTAAAGAGCTGCTAGAGAGATATGAAAACATAAAAATAGGCGCTACAGAAACAGCTGTTGAACTTCTGCAGAGCCACTTTTATCCCGATGGCGTGAAGTACGTAACAGTTAAGAAATTTTAATAATATTGATAAAAATATGATAAAATTACGCCTATGAAACTAAACGTACTGCTCTCGATACTCTTTGCTATTGTTACAAGCTTTGCTGCTATCCATGAGGTGGAGCATATTGAGCATAACGACAGTTCAACCTGTTTGGTATGTACCGTCAATAGCAACTTGGTGTCCGATGATGCAGTTAAATTTACTTCGGATGTTGAACTTTTTCACTTTGAAGCGATTGCTCACAATGCCCCTGTTTCATATCTTCATATAGAAACAAAAGCTAACCAGAACCGCGCTCCGCCAACCCTATCCTAAACCCAAAAAAAACAATCATTACAAAAACAAAAATATATATTATTCTTTAGGATAGAAAATTATGAAAAAAATATTATTATCAAGCGCATTATGCGCGGCTTTGGCTTATGGTGCGGATGTACTTCCGGTAGAAAAAAGAACTTTTGATCAGTCGAAATTTATTCCAGATATCTCTTTAATTATGGATGCCTCTTATGTGGACAGAAGTGTTAAAGATGCAGAAGTAGGACATCTCGAAGTCCCGGGCGTGGTTCACGGCTTATTAGGTTCTCATACAGACGGCGATATTACACACTCAACCTACAATGCAGATAACGGGTTTAACCTAAACTACGCGGAGCTTGTGTTATCTAGCTCGGTTGATCCATTTTTTACCATGGACGGCATATTTCACTTCTCAGAGAACGGTGTCGAGATAGAGGAGCTTTTCTTTACATCAAACGCTCTTGGACAGGGCACAAAAGTAAAGGGCGGAAAGTTTAACTCAAACTTCGGCTACCTGAACGAACAGCACCACCACGCATGGGATTTTGCGGATATGCCTTTGGTTTATGAGTCATTTTTGGGAATGCACGGCATCAATGAAGTAGGTGCACAGATACAGTGGACGGCTCCGACTCCTTTTTACCTTATGGCAGGGTTTGAGATACTTCAGGGCGAAAACGAGCAGATGTTTGGGAAAGAGTCAGTTGATTTAACAGTTATAAATACAGCAGCAAACCCTGATACCGTAGAAGGGAGTGATGGGGCATCTCTTTATGTAGGGTACATAAAGGCATCTCAAGATTTTGGTAACACAACTATTTTAGGTGGTATCTCTTATGCACAAGGCGAATCAAGAATAGACCACAGCACCGATGAAGAGGCTCCACATATATTTAGCGGTGATGCAAAACTCTACGGCGCTGATTTTGTTCTCCTGCATGCTCTAGATTCCTATAGCTCTATAAAATGGCAGAGCGAATATCTGGAGAGAGAACTTGATGGTATTCAATATGCAAATAATGATTTAGGTAATTTTGTCTCGCCTACAATGCTTAAAAAACAGAGCGGTCTTTACTCACAACTTATCTACACACACGATAAAAACTGGAAAATGGGTTTGAGGTACGACACAATTTTAAAAAATGATGTTACAAAAGCGAATCTTGACGTAGACCAGCCTGATAATCTTGACAAATACACGGCAATGGTAGAGTACCACACTAGCGAGTTTGCAAGATTTAGACTTCAGTACAGCCGTGATAACGCGATGTTTAACGAAGATGCTCAAAGAGAGAAAATAAACACTATCATTCTCCAAGCAAATATCTCAATCGGCGCACACGCAGCACATAGTTTTTAATTATTTGAACGATGTCGGAAGTAATTCCGCCATCTACACTAGCCGCTAAGGCACAAAACTGCTTTAGCGGTTTCTTTAGAAAAGCTTGCCTCGTTCGAGGCAGATTGGAGTACATTTGAAACAACTACTAACACTTATAACACTTCTGCCGCTAACACTGTTAGCTCATCTAAATATTGCGGTAAGCTACCCATACATTGGCGCGCTTACTAAAACAATAGGCGGCGAGCATATTACGACTACTGTTTTGGCGAAGGGGAATTGGGATCCGCACTTTATCATCCCGCGCCCTTCGCTAATCGCAAAAGTTAGAAATGCGGATGCACTCATTATGAACGGAGGACAGCTTGAGATCGGCTGGCTTCCTCCTCTTATAAACCGCGCAGGAAACCCGAAAACTTCGCCATCATCTGCAACATTTTTAAATCTCTCCCACCATATTGAGCTTATAAACAAGCCTAGTGAGGTCGATAGAAAAGATGGCGACATCCACCCCGATGGCAATCCGCACTTTCATCTTGACCCAAAAAACACTCTACTTCTTGCAAATACAATTAAAGAGTTTTTAATCTCAATCGACAGAGTTGATAAAGAAGTCTATGAGAAAAACTATGCCGAATTTTCAAAGATGTGGAACCAAAAGATGAGTGAGTGGAGTCAAAAGATGAGCGACAAAAAAGGTCTAAAAGTCATACAGTTTCATGACAACTTGGCTTACTTTAACAAAGCGTACGGAGTTATAAACATTGGTACTATAGAGCCTTTGCCTGGGATTCCGCCATCTTCAAAACATGTGATTGAAACGATAGAGCTTATAAAAAAAGAGAATCCTTGCTGCATACTCCATGATGTTTACCACTCAACAAAAACAGCCGATTTTATAAGCCAAAAGGCAGGAATCAAGGTTGTTTTAATGCCACATGACATAGAAGCGCTTGAGAATATTGACAACCTGAGCGCCCTCTTTGACCATCTAACCGGTGCGATAAAATGATAGATATTCTGCTTGTTCCCATTGCCCTCGTTATCATCCTTGTGATGCTTCACTCCTACTTTGGCATGGAGATTCTAAAGCGCGGCATCATCTTTACCGACCTTGCAATCGCGCAGTTCGCGGCTCTTGGCTCGGCAATCAGTCTTGGCTATTTTCATGATGAGCACTTCTATCTATTAACACTTAGTTTTGCACTTTTGAGCGCATTTCTTATAGCCTTTGCCTCGACAAGAAGGCTCCATCTTGAAGCCTTCATCGGGATACTTTATGT
>NZ_JAVVFL010000155.1:0-5333 GCF_032250635.1 Sulfurimonas sp. | reverse complement strand
ATAACTTTGACTCTAAGCAAAAATGCAAAAGCTTATGTAGCCGAAGCAGGATTTGACCCAGTATATGGAGCTAGACCTCTTAAGCGTGCTCTTTATGAGATAGTTGAAGACAGACTTGCGGAGCTTATTTTAGAGGGCAAAGTAGAAGAGGGTTCACATGTGGAGTTTGATTTTGAAGAGGGTGAGATAAAGGTTAAAATCTCTTAATACCAATCTTTAGATGTTACATAAGCGTGCTTAATTGTTGCCAAGAGCAAACCTTAACCACGCTTTAAGTAACTTTCTTATATTATTTCGAACTTAATTTTAAAGAAGGATATGTCATGAAAAGAACATACCAGCCTCATAACACGCCAAGAAAGAGAACTCATGGTTTCAGATTGAGAATGTCAACAAAAAATGGCCGTCGTATAATTAACCGTCGTCGTGCTAAAGGTCGTAAAAAATTGTCGGTTTAGGAAATTTCTATACACTAAAACTCCACAAAGAGTTTCAGTATGTATATAGAAAAGGAAAAGATGCGCACTCAGATAGCGTAGTGCTTTTTTTTCTTCCCGCAAATGAGATTCATAAAGTGGGTTTTACGGCTACCAAAAAAATAGGCAACGCCGTAAAGAGAAATAGAGCTAAAAGAAGACTTAGAGCTCTCTTTCGTGAATTCTCCCCCTCTCTCAAAGATGGCACATACATTTTTGTAGCAAAACAAGCAATCAATGAAGCAACCCACCAACAACTAATAAATGATTTTCAAAAGATTTTGAAGCGTCTAAATACGACAAAGAAAGAACTTGATGTTTAGAAAGTTTTTACTTAAGCTTTTATGGCTTTATCAGAAGTTTTTTACGCTTATTGGATACGGCAGTTGCAGATATTACCCATCTTGCAGTGAATATGCAAGAATAAACTTCGAAAACAACTCCATTTCAAGTGCTTTTTACCACACTTTTACTAGAATACTCCGTTGTAATCAATTTTTTGAAGGTGGCATCGAGTATCCACTACTTGATAAACTCTCATTAAAGCCCGCAAAGATAGGGGTTGATTCTATAAAATATTGGTTGGTTCCAAATAAAAAAAACCGCTTTTATATCATAAAAAATTTTTCATTTAAAGGTAGACCGTGTTAGATAAAATGACACCAAATCAAAGATTGATGATAGCCGTAGTGCTTTCAATCCTGTTCTTCGTAGCGTATACGCTTATATTTCCACCTGAGGAGATTGAGAGTGCAAAAAATAATCAGACAAACACTCAAAGTGTAGAAACAACTCAAACATCACAATCCTCTACCGGGTCTGTGGCAACAAAAGTAGAAGATGTCGTAAGCCATGAGATTTCAGATGATGAAAAGATGGCTGCAAATGATTTGAGCACTTTAGTTACTATAACGAGTGATAATTTTATAATGAAGCTAGATACATTGGGGCGTATCTTCTCAAAAGTGTTGCTTCAAGATAAATATAACGACAAAGAAGACAAGCATGCGCAACTAGTTCCCGATGCTGGACCTAAGCCTCTTTTTATCAGGTTTTTAGATCAAAACTTAAATGATGAAGCTTCTAAAGTGCCATATAAAACGACAATTTCTGAAATCTCTTTAAAAGACGGATCTCAAAAAGTTGTATTGACGCAGGAGCTTCCTAGTCTAAGAGTTACAAAAGAGATTCTCTTTTTTGCAGACGGACATTACGATGTGAAGATCTCTCTCTCTGAGGATAAGAAATATTTTGTCTATTTAGGGCAAAGACCGCGTATTACAGAGCAGATGATGACTGTCTCGGGCGCAATGGTCTACACAGACGATGAGATAGCGACCATCATAGAAGATGGCGATGCGGCAGGAAGAAAAACATTTAGCGGTGTTGAGCTTATCTCTGCATTTGATCAATACTCCGCGACAATTATGTACGGATTTGCAAAAGATACCAACATCATTGTAGAGAGAGACAAAAGCGATGACCCGGTTATCTATTTTGAAGCACTTCAAAACATGTCTTTTGGCGGCTATATTGGGCAAAAAGAGTACAAAACTCTAAAGAACATAAAGCCTGTTTTGACAAATGCTATTGAGTATGGATGGTTTACATTTGCATCAAAGCCGCTCTTTCAACTACTATCATGGCTGCATGGTATTTTTGGTAACTGGGGTTGGTCTATCGTAGCGCTTACGCTTATTATTAGAACAGTGCTTTACCCTTTAACGTATAAGGGCATGGTCTCTATGCAGAAGATGAAGGATCTCTCTCCTCATATAAAAGAGATTCAGAAAAAGCACAAGGGCGATCCTCAGCGAATGAACGCAGCAGTGATGGATACATATAAAAAACATGGAGCAAATCCTCTTGGGGGATGTCTGCCGATGGTCTTGCAGATTCCAGTGTTTTTTGCAATCTACCGCGTACTTCTAAACGCTGTTGAACTTCAGGGTGCCGAATGGGCATTTTGGATAGATGACCTCTCTAGAATGGATGCAACATTTATTCTTCCTATTTTAATGGGTGCTTCAATGTACTATCAGCAAAAGCTCACGCCTAGTAACTTTACGGATCCGATGCAGGAGAAAATATTTAAGTTTTTACCGATAATATTTACATTCTTCTTCTTAACATTCCCATCAGGATTGGTTCTTTACTGGTTTGTAAACAATCTGTTCTCTATCGCACAGCAGTTTGTTGTAAATCAGCAGTTTAAAAATGCTAAAGAAGCAGAAATTGCAACGCATAAGCATGCGGAGAAGACAGATGATTAAGATAGAGTCAACCACTTTAGAGCAAGCGTGCAAAGATGCCGCAGCTGCTTTAGAGTGTTCAGCGAGCGAGCTTATTATAGAGATTGTTCAAAGTCCAAGCAAGGGTTTTATGGGGCTCTTTAAGAAGAGTGCGATAATCGTTGCCGCTAAGAAAAAACAAGAAAACAGAGAAAATAAAGAGAAGAAGCAGGCGCAAACAATAGCTGTGAAAAAAGAGAAGCCTGAGTATAAGCCACAAGAGAAGAAAGTACAAAAAATAGAGCCTAAAAGAGAGAGTAAAAAACCTTCTCACAACATAATTAACGATACGATTATGCCTCAGTCATTTGTCAGCATGCAAGACGATGATGATTATGATATGGCGGATATTAACTATACAGCCGATTATGAAGAGGATGAGGAGGAGCAGAAGAAAGAGTCTGGCTCTGCTAAAGTTTTTAACGCATTTGAAGTTGCTAAAAAGGTACAAAAAGAGATCAATGAGCTTTTCGCTCAGATTTGCTTTAAGATTGACAAGATAGAGGTAAGCGCTTATGATGAAACTACACTTCTTGTAGAGTTTAAAGGCGAAGACGCAGCACTTCTTATAGGAAAAGAGGGTTACAGATACAAAGCACTCTCATATATGATTTTTAACTGGATAAACACCAAGTATCAACTACAGTTACGTTTGGAGATTGCAGAGTTTTTGAAAAATCAAGAAGAGTCGGTAGCTAGATATCTTCTTAGCGTTTGTGAAAACGTAGAAAGAGACGGCAGAGCGCAGACGAAAATACTTGATGGTGTTTTAATCCAAATCGCACTAAAAGAGCTTCGTGATAAGTACCCAAACAAATATGTAGCCGTCCGCTCTACGCGTGAGGGACTTAAATTTATCATCATAAATGATTACCACAACTAAGAGATGAGTGAAGATACCATAAGTGCCATTGCAACAGCAAATGGCATAGGCTCTATCGCAATTATTCGCATAAGCGGAGATAGAGCTTTAGAAATAGCAAAAAAACTCACCCGCAAGCAAGATTTTTCTCCAAGATATGCAACGCTCTCAAACATTTACGACCAAAACGGCGAACTTATCGATGAGTCTATACTTATCTACTTCAAAGCACCTTTCTCTTTTACAGCCGAAGATGTAGTTGAAATTCAGTGTCATGGCGGTTTTATAGTTGCACAAAGCATACTCAAGGCTACCATCGCACATGGAGCCAGACTTGCAACTGCAGGCGAGTTTTCCAAAAGAGCCTTCTTTAACGGCAGGATTGACTTGAGTGAAGCCGAAGCAATTGCACAGCTCATCGAAGCAAAAAGCGAAGACGCGGCAAAAATATTGGCTCGTCAGATGAAGGGTTCGCTCAAAGAGTACATTGAGAAAATCCGCGATGAGATTATACATATACTTGCCTATTCAGAAGTTAGCATAGACTATGCAGAGGAGGATTTGCCTGAGGATTTGGTAGCACAAATTGAGGCAAAACTAAGAGAACTCAAAAAGTCACTCTCCTCAACCCTCCTTGCAAGCAGGGCAAGAGAGGGGCTTATGCAGGGGTTTAAAGTAGCAATCATCGGAAAGCCAAACGTCGGCAAAAGCTCACTCCTAAATGCGTTGCTTAGTTACAACCGTGCGATTGTAAGCGATATCGCGGGAACGACAAGAGACACGATAGAAGAGCAGGTTAAGATAGGCACACACCTTATCCGCATAGTAGATACGGCTGGTATTCGCGAAGCAGGCGATGAGATAGAGCGCATAGGGATAGAGCGTTCACTTGAAGCCATAAAAGAGAGCGATATCGTAGTTGCTCTTTTTGACGCCTCAAGAGAAGCCGATGCAGAGGATAAGATGATAATCTCGCTTGTTAAGTCACATGCCAAAGTCAAAGATGTTTTGTATGTCAAAAACAAGGTGGATTTAGAGCCGAAGTTCGAGACTTTGGATATAGCGTTTGACATGGAGCTTAACACAAAAGAGAGCGTTGATGAGTTGATTCAATCTCTTGAAGATATTATGAACAGAGCAAACTCCTCCGATGAGATGATGCTTATATCGCAAAGACAGATAGCGGCGGTAGAAAACACCCTTAAAAACATTGACGAAGCGTTTGAGCCGCTTCAAGACCAAGAACTTGAAATATTCTCGTTTCATCTAAACGAAGCCGTAAAAGAGATGGCATCTATAACAAGACCTTTTGAGAATGACGAGATGCTTGATAAGATGTTCGGCTCTTTTTGTCTAGGAAAATAGTGAAGTATATTGCTATAGATTTGGGACTTAAGAGAATAGGTCTGGCATATTCGGCGCATAAAGATTTGGTAACACCGCTCAAAGCCGTTGAGCGAAAAAACAGAGACCAAGCAGCAAGAGATGTCAAAAAAGTTCTTGATGAGTGGGAAGTGGATGCCGTAGTAGTCGGTATACCGATGGGCGGAAGCAGCGAGGATGAGATGAGGCGCCGCGTCGCACACTTTATGAATCTGGTAGATTTTAAGGGCGAGATATTTTACCAAGATGAGAGCAACTCCTCAAAAGAGGCAGAGAGCATGATGAAGGGCGAAATAAAGCAGATCCGAGACGGACGCATCG
>NZ_JAVVFL010000154.1:0-5342 GCF_032250635.1 Sulfurimonas sp. | reverse complement strand
GTTGCTCTCGTTTCATCTTTGAGTTTTGCAAGTGAGCAGTTTGCCATGAGCGATGCAGACCGTGCAATGTATGAAGAGCTTATGGAAAACAATCCTGCTGATATGATGCTCGCTAACGGCTCAGAGCTTTTAGATGCTATGGGCTCAGAGGCTGCTTTAGCTAAATATCTAGGGCTATCTGAAGATGAGTTGCCTGTTTATTTAGCAGGTTTCCCGAGATATATTGAGAAATTTAAAATGGTTGTAAGCATTGATCAGATGCTTCAGGCATTTATGCATGATAGCGGCAAAAAGCCGTATGCACTTAAGAGTTCTGATATGTTTGACATGTCCTCTTATGTGAAGTCAATTGCGAATGAGCAGCCTATTAATATTGATATTAATGCAAATACGCATATGAAAAAGGCTTACGCTATTGGCAAAGAGGTGTTTAATACGAGAAGAGGCGGTAGAGGACTTTCATGCTACAACTGTCATAATCCTGGCGTTGTAGGAGGAATACTGAGAACGCAGCCGCTACCGGATATCTCTGCAAAAGGAAACGCTTCGGCTGCTACATGGCCAGCGTATAGAATGACAAAGTCAAAGCTTGCAACACTGCAAAAGAGATTTCAGGGCTGTATGCAAAATGCACTTCTTGCGGTTATTCCTCTGGGTTCGCCTGAGATGACGGCACTTGAAGTATATTTTACTCACGAGGCAAAGGGTGCAGCTATCGCTCTGCCCGGCCTGAAGAGATAGGGAGAGAAGATGGAGATTTCAAGAAGAGACTTTATGCACATCTGTGCGATTTTTGGGATAGGCGCTGCAACTTCTGCAACTGCCGCACCAATAATGGCATCACAAATATCGCTTAAAGATATTTATGCGTTTAAAGATACGGGTAATTTTACGTTGCTTCATATGTGTGATTTACATGCGCATTTAAAGCCGCTTTACTGGAGAGAGCCTTCCACGCTCATCTCTGCGCCAAATCTTACCGGAACACCGGGTTTTTTATGCGGCGAGTCGTTTGCAAAACACTACGGTTTAGAGCCGAGCTCACTAGATGCTTACTTTGATACCCATGTTGATTTTGAAACACTAGCTAAAAAGTTCGGAAAAATGGGTGGTGTGGCACACATAAAAACAGTACTGGACTATGTAAGAAAAACAAGAGGGGCGGATAACGTGCTCTTTTTGGATTCAGGCGATACATGGCAAGGTACCGGTGTGGCACTAAAGACTAGGGGCGAAGCTATTGTCAAGGTACAAAACCATATAGGCGTAGATGTTATGGTTGGACACTGGGAGTTTACTTACGGTAAAGAGCGCGTAAGAGAGCTTATTGAGATGCTTGATGGAAAGTTTATCTCTCAAAATGTTGTAGGAAACGACTCTTTCGCTGATGATTTCGAAGAGTTGATTTTTGAACCCTATACTATAGAAGAGAGAGGCGGCGCAAAGATAGGCATCATCGGGCAGTCATTTCCTTTTACGTCGACCGCGAACCCTAAAGAGTTTACACAAGGGTGGAGTTTCGGTCTTCGCTTAGAGACACTCCAAGAGTATGTAAATGAGTTAAGAGACGAGCATAATGTTGATTGCGTCGTTGTACTCTCACATGACGGCTTTAGCGTGGATCAGGAAGTGGCACGTAAAGTACATGGCATAGACTTTATTTTAAGTGGACATACACACGACCCTTCTCCAAAGCCTATCGTCATTAACGGAACGGTTATAGCCATTGCGGGAAGTCATGGAAAATACATAGGACGTTTAGATATCGATGCCAAAGACGGCAAGGTAAATAACTATGAGTACAAGCTTATTCCTATTGCATCTAACATAATTCCGGCAGATACTGAATGTGAGAAGCTTGTTGATGAGCTTTATGCACCTTATGCAGCAGAGATGAATGAAGTGCTTGGGAGAACAAAAAATATTCTTTACAAAAGAGATACATTCTTCTCGACATTTGATCAGCTTATCAATGATGCCATCATAGATGAGATGAAGTGTGATATCTCCTTTACCCCTGGTTATAGATGGGGAACAACCGTTTTAGCAGGTAAAGAGATTTTAATGGATAATGTTTATGAGATGTGCGGTATAACCTATCCGAACGTCTACACTTTTGAGTTAAAGGGCGAGAGGATAGCAAAACTCTTAGAGGATATTGCCGATAACGTCTTTAATGAAAATCCGCTCTATCAGCAAGGCGGAGACATGAGCCGGCTTGGCGGAGCGACGTATGATATTGCAGTCGGTAATTCTACGGGCAATCGTATATCAAATCTTAAAATTGGCGGCAAGCCGATAGATTTGAAGAAAACTTACATTGTTTCATCATGGGGCGGGAACCTGCAAAACGTAGGAGAAAATCTTCAAGAAAGCAAGACAAGAGCTGTTTATGATGTTACAAGAGATTATATCAAGCGTAAAAAAGTAGTCGATGTAAGTAACGAAGGAAATGTAAGAGTTGTTGATTATGAATGCGGATGTCCTCCAAAGGGTCAGACAAGCTGCAATTAGGCTGCAACTAAAACTTAAAATCATAAGGGATTTAACATGAAGATGATAAAGATAAGTGTAGCAGCTGCTGCAGTAGTTTCACTTTTGGTAAGTAGTGCTTTTGCAGATGATACACAGCCAAAAAGAGTTCTTAAAAACAATATGCAAGAGGTCTATAAGACTCTTCCAGCGAGTGTTGATAATATTGGTGATGCTTTTACTGAAGGTGTATTTTACGGTCGTTTAAGAACCAATGCTTTTAGATGGGACTGGAAAAATGATCAGGTAAACGACGATAACAAGGCATTCGGTGTCGGCGGAAGCATGATTTATAAAACAGCTCCGCTCCATGGATTAAGTGCTACGGCAGGTCTTTGCTATGCGAACAATCCATTCTCTTCTCTTCGTGAAGATGATGCAGATGTTGGCGATGTAAAATCAGGTAAAGATACATTTAGCCGCTACAATGTAAAAACAAGCGGTGACTGGTCGATGGCAGTTTTGGCACAAGCTTATATTCAGTATGACGTCTCTAAAACATCATTTAAAGTGGGTCGTCAAATATTTGAGTCGTTCTTAACAAAGTCGAACGATACAAAGATGATTCCAAATACGTTTGAGGGTTATACCGTTACAATAAATGAGATTCCAAAAACAACAATTCGCGGAGCCTATTTTGACTCTCAAAAACTAAGAGACCATACTACTTTTCATGATGTTTTAACTTTTAAAGACTCTTCAGGTGAGAGCTGGAACAACAATGACGATGCTGCGGTTCATAAAGGACTCAATTATACAAACCTCAGTGCACATGGTAAGGAGGAGAACGAACTTGTAGTTGTAGATTTGAAAAACAAGTCAATCGACAATCTTGTAGTAGATGTAACATACGGTTCCGTACCGGGTCTGCTCTCTTCACTCACAGGAGAGTTAAACTACAAAATCAAACTAGGGGATAAATTCTCTTTAACTCCAGGTGTTCGTCATATGCAACAGTTTGATAACGGTGCCGGTAAAATCGGTGGAGCAAGCTTGAGCGGCGGTTTGGCTATGGACAAAAACCCTACAACAAATTTGGGATATAAAGATAGATTTGATTTAGATTCATCTTTAACCATGGCGCGCCTTGTTTTGACAGATGGAGTCTTAAAAGTTCAAGTCGCTTATTCGGCTGTTGCCGATGAAGCGGATATAGTCGCACCATGGAGAGGTTTTCCTACAGGCGGATATACGCGTGCTATGGCGCAGTACAACTGGAGAGCAGATACAAAAACGACTTCCGCAGAAGTTTACTACGATTTTGGCAAGGCAAAAATTTTAGACGGATTTAGCGCACTTGCTAGATATGCAATACAGGATTTTGATGAAGATAAGCAAGCGGGCGGCGTTCAAGCTGATAGCAATATCTTACATATAGACCTTCGCAAACAGTTTACACCGACGTTTGACGCAAAGATTCGTATGGCATTTGTTGATGCAGATGAGAGAGTATCTGATGGTATTGACAAAGACTCTTATAACGAATACCGTTTTGAGTTAAATTACCTCTTCTAAAATAAAAAAAAGAGTTGTTTTGAGCCGCTTATTTTTCTCTCCTATTTTTATAAGCGCCAAAACAACCATGATTGAGTAGGCGGATATTTTATGAATAAAATTATCTTCTCTTTGCTGCTCTGCTTTGTCTCTCTTTTTGGAGTGGACTGGCAGGGTTACGAAGAGGCAAAAAAAACACAGCAAAAAAGTTCAAAAATAATCATGATATATATTGAGAGAACAGATTGCCGATACTGTGTTAATATGCACAGAGATGTTTTTGATGATAAAGAGATGTCGCAATGGATTGAGGAGCGTTTTATTCCCGTAAAATTAAATTTGGACATGGATGATATACCCTTAGGTATAAGCGTTTCAATGACTCCCTCTTTCTATTTTGTTGGCAAAAATCAAAATATTATCAAAATGATACCAGGATCTTGGAATATCGATGATTTTAAATCATTGATAAAAAATATTAAGGAGTCAAGATGACTCCTTCTTGCCACAAGGCAAGTCTTTAGTGACTGAATATAATCTGGACTTTGTTCAGATTATATGAGATTTATTAGTAGGAGCCCTAATGGCAAAATTTATTGTAATGTTTTTGCTTATAGCTAATGTTTTGTATGCAGAGACTGTTTTTGCTGAGCCCAAACCAAATATTTTAGAGCCTAGAAAGATAGTTTTTTCTATTAAAAGTGCGGATGATGAAGAGATAAACCATGTGCTGAGTGCTGCGAATAATGTGCTTAAATTTTATGGTCCTGAAAACGTAAAAATGCGTATTGTCGCTTATTACCACGGTATTAAATCGCTTCTTAAGAGTGAGACAGAGACTTCAAAGCGTATCAGTGCGCTTATGCAGCTTGATGTAGAGTTTGTCGCATGCGGTAACACAATGCGGACAAAAAATATAAAAGAAGAAGCACTGGTTGATGATGTAGAGATTGTAACGGCTGGAATCGTTGAGATGATTGAGCGTGTAAAAGAGGGCTGGATATACATAGCTCCCTAAGTAAAGAAAATAAAGGATAATAGATGAAGAAAATATATGTTTATATAATGAGTGTTTTAATGGTAACGGCACTCAGTGCAAATGGTGATTTGCACCTTTTTGAAGTTGAAAATAAAGATGGTGCAATAACACCGCAAAAAATTGAGCAAGGGTTTGTACAAAACGGCTTTGGCATAGCAGTAAACAGTGATATGATAAAACCGTTTACAACTCAGTTTAAAGAGACGAAATTTAAGATATTTACACTTATGACTATCTACCATGAGAAGATATCTTTTGATCTTGTAAAAAAGTATCC
>NZ_JAVVFL010000153.1:0-5366 GCF_032250635.1 Sulfurimonas sp. | reverse complement strand
ATCCAAATCATCGGCGGAGATACTATCGGCAATATTAAGCTTGATATTACGATTACTATTATCTCCCAGACCGACAAACCCCTAAGAAGACAAGGGCTCAAACATGGGCATTTGGTTGCGCATACGGGGGAGCTTGGTCGAAGTGCCAAAGAACTTAGAAGATTAACAAACCTTGGCAAGATTCATAAAAATTCAAAGTTTGTAAATATAAAACTGAGAGAGAAGTTTGTCTCAAGGGCTTCACGCTACCTAAAGTGCGGTATGGATATTTCAGACGGTCTTTTTAGCGACCTAAAAAAACTCTCATCTGCTAATGGATTAGGGTTTAATTTTTACAAGCGTATACCAAAAAGAGTAGGGTGCAGCGGCGAAGAGTATGAGATGCTTTTTGGTTTTGACAAAAGAGACAAAAAAGCTCTGCAAAGAGTAGCTAAACTCTGCAGAACACCGATAACTATAGTTGCACAAAGTGCCAGGAAACATTACAAAAACAGATGCAAAGCGCATCATTTTTAAACTACTAGGATTATTATGAACAGATTTTATTCACTCTCGCATTCAAGTATAGATTTTCACTTTAGACAGACCCCAAGAGATTTCGTCGTGGAGGAGATACCGCTTTATGAATTAAGCGGCGAGGGTGAGCATCTTGTATTTTTTGTGAGAAAAAAAGGGCTCTCTACTCTTGAGCTTGTCTCCATCATTGCTAAATATTTGGGGATTCAAAACAAAGAGATAGGTTATGCGGGGCTAAAAGATAAACATGCCATGACAAAGCAGTATATCTCACTGCATAAAACCCATGAAGCAAAGATGGATGCGTTTGAACATGAAGATATAAAGATACTCTCAAAGGCATACCACAACAACAAGATAAGAATAGGGCATCTTAAAGGCAACAGGTTTTACATAAAGTTAAAAAAAGTAAACCCGACTGCGGCAAAAAAGATAGATGAGGCTTTGAAAAACATAGCAACATTCGGAATGCCTAACTTTTTTGGTTATCAGCGTTTTGGAACTGATGGAAACAACCATATTGACGGTGAGAAAATTGCAAAAGGCGAGAAGAAAGAGCGCAATGTAAAAATCAGAAAACTTCTCATCAGCGCGTACCAGAGCCATCTTTTCAACCTTTGGCTAAGCAGACGACTAGAAATCAGTGCGCTTGTGCAAAAATTTGATACAAAAGAGTTGGAGCCTCTGCTCAATATGCCAAATGAGGAGCTTGCAAAAATGAAGACTCAGACGCATCCGTTTAAACTTATGAACGGAGATATCATGGAGCATTATCCGTATGGAAGACTCTTTGATTATGAGGGGAGCGAAGATGACCTCAAAAGATTTAACGAAAAAGATATATCGGTTACGGGTCTTTTGTGTGGCAAAAAAGCAAGAATTGCTTCTAATGCGGCAAGAGTCATTGAAAAAGAGTTTGATGATGAGATAAATGCGGATGGTACGAGAAGATACGCATGGGTATATCCAGAAGAGGTTGAAGGAAGATACAAAAATGAAGTAGCTCAGTACGAGCTTAACTTTTCGCTTCCAAAAGGCTCTTATGCCACGGTTTTAATTGAAGAGATAGCAAAGCGCAAGCTTCTTTCAGAAAAAGAGAGATAAGGGAGTAGGGAATGAAAAAACATATAACATCGGCGATATCACAAACTTTTGGAAAGTTTGCAAACAAAGAGTTTGCAAAACCGATTCAGAATTTTATAAACAGCTCATATGTGAAAATAATGGGTCTAGATATGAGCGAGTTTCATGCGCCGCAGACTTATCACACTCTAAATGCGCTCTTTACCAGAAAACTCAGAGAAGATAGAGACTATTCGCTGGATAGCAAAGATTTTATATCGCCGTGTGACTCTTTTATAACTGAGTGCGGAGATATAGATGTCCGTCATGCCTTTCAGATAAAAGGGATGAAGTACCACTCTGACGAGCTTTTGGGAGAGCACTTTAGCAAAGAGGAGAAAGATATAGTTAAAGATGGAACTTTTATAAACTTCTATCTATCTCCAAAAGATTATCACCGCTACCACATGCCTACAAACCTGAAAGTGTTAAAAGCCGTACATATTCCGGGTAAATTTTACCCCGTCAATATTCCATCGCTTAAAAAGAGAGTAAATCTTTTTGCGGAGAATGAGAGAGTTGTTCTGCTGTGTGAGACAACAGATAAAAAGAGATTTTATATGGTGCTTGTTAGTGCCTTAAATGTCGGAGTTATGCAGGTCTCTTTTGAGCCAAAGATAAAGACCAACGCAGATGCACAAAACAGCAGTGCGTACAGTTATGAGAACCTGCATCTAAACAAAGGCGATGATTTCGGCTGTTTTGAGATGGGTTCGACTATAGTGATTTTGGCGCAAAAAGATATGCTTGATGTTAACGTAAGAGCAGGGGAGCATGTCAAATACGGGGATACGATAGCAACAATAAAGTAGCAGTAGGTTTAACTATACGTTAAACCTAAAGTGCATAATGTCGCCGTCTTGCACGATGTACTCTTTGCCTTCTAGACGCATTTTACCAGCCTCTTTAGCTTTGGCTTCGCCGCCGCATGCTATAAAGTCTTCATACGCGATGACCTCGGCGCGGATAAAACCTTTTTCAAAGTCGTTGTGGATTACGGCTGCCGCTTTTGGTGCCGTTGTGTTTTTGCGAATTGTCCATGCACGAACCTCTTTTACACCTGCGGTAAAGTAGCTCATAAGTCCTAGTTTGTCAAACCCTTTTTGGATGATTTGTCCAAGTCCTGACTCTTCAACGCCAAGAGAGCTTAAGAACTCCTCTGCCTCATCATCATCAAGACCGACCAGTTCTTCTTCAATCTTCGCACAAAGTTTTATAAGCTCACAGTTGTTTTTCGCCGCATGCTCTTTAAGGTCTAGTACAAATTGGCTATCTTCAACCAGACCCTCTTCATCAACATTTGCACCGTACATAATCTCTTTTGCGGTTAAGAGTCTTACCTCATGGTTTAGCTGCTTAAACTCGTCACTCTCTGCTTTTGGAAAGTTTTTAGCAAGGTTTCCATCAGCCAAATACTCTAAAAGTTCTTCTGCCAAAGCTAAAACAGCAGCCGCATTTTTGTCTGTTTTTGCCTGTTTTTTAAGTCTGTCGGCTCTGTTTTGCAAAACTTCGATGTCGGCTAAAATAAGCTCTCCCTCGATAATCTCTACATCTCTTAGCGGGTGGATACTTCCCTCAGTATGGACGATGTTATCATCTTCAAAACATCTGACAATATGCAAAATAACTTCAGTCTCGCGGATGTTAGATAAAAACTTGTTTCCCAAGCCCTCACCTTTGCTCGCACCTTTAACCAATCCTGCGATATCTACAAAATCAAGAGTAGAGTGCTGGATACGCTCAGGCTTTACTATCTTTGCAAGCTCTTGCAACCTTACATCAGGAACAGGAACTATTGCCTTGTTTGGCTCGATGGTACAAAACGGGTAGTTAGCCGCCTCCGCGTTTTGTGCTTTTGTAAGTGCGTTAAAAGTTGTTGATTTGCCTACGTTTGGAAGTCCTACAAGACCGATACTTAAACCCATAATTGACCTTTTGTGCTGTTTTATATTTTTTTGTAATGTTAGCCAAAGTATGCATAGAGAACGCTTTAACGGTTTTTGCTATTTTGGAGTGTGTGTTTTTAAGAAGAGGCGAGAAAACAACTCTCGCTCTCATGCTTGTCTATACAACTATGGGAACAAGAAAAAGTGGAGATTCATTCTCAGGGGTGTTACTTGGAAATAACAATTGACATTTAAAAAAAACTTTCTGCTACGCCACACTCTGCAAGCCAAACTCTACTTTAAAGTCAGTAGCTTTTACTTCTGGAACTATGTTGTTTTTTACTTTGTTTAAATCTACAATCCCATATCTTTGAAGTGTTTTTAGTGTTCTTGATAGATTTGACTTTGCTCTTCCGCTTAGCTCCTCAAGTTCTCTGAGTGATTGAGGATTATTCAGCAAAATTATTCTAAGCAGCTCTTGATTTTCGCTTGAGAGTATTTGAGCCATTGACTTTAAAGACTCAAACCATACTTTTGGCTCATCTTTTTTGGGGATATACTCGCCTTTTGCGATTGCTATCGTTCTTTTTTTGTACTGCTCTAAAGGCATTATGCCTACTCTTAAAGTTTCTAGTTTCATTTTTCATCCTTTTAACTGTTTGCTATGTAATAATCCACACTGTTCCAAAAATCTTCTACAAGTTGCGCGCAAGACTCAAACTCATAAGGTACGATATCTATTTTCTTATGTACATGGTCTAATGTCTCTTTTCTAGCAGCATACTTCTTAGAAGACTTAAAACTGTGAGCGTTGTCATAACCGATCACTCTATGGTTTCTTTTGTCATGCAAAGTCAAAGAGTATTTAACTCCATGAGGAACAGTTTTGCTCTTTTGAACTTTTTTTGCTTCAAACTTGACCCAATAACCACTATCCAAAGGATAAACTTCGCCATCAAGATTTAGTAAAAACTCTAAATCATTCATAATGCTTCCTTTGTTATCATCAAATGATAACTAAATTATTTTTATATCAATGTTAAATATTTTAAATAATAGCGATTTTAATTCGAGATGTGAGAAAATATGACAGATTGAAATGTTTATATATGGTATTACTCGCTCCCATGCTCCTGCGTGGGAGTGTGTATTTCAGGTTATTTTATAGCAATACTAAGCCATCTATATATCTAAAGTCTTTTGTATTGAGAGTGTAGAGTCGTAAGTTGCTGTCGATTGCGGTAGCGGCTATCAAACTATCTGGTATATCTAAATTATGGCTTTTTGAATATTCGAAAATAAGTTCTGTTGCAACTTTAGAAATACTCTTGTTAAGTTCTATCTCTTCAAAGAGTGATATAAATTTTTGAAGTTTAAAAAGTTCTGCTTTGTTGATTGCACCGTAGTAAAGCTCCATCGCACTAATTGAGCTTATGGCATAAAGAAAACTTGATTCTTCTAATTTTTGAACAATATCTTGATTGCCTTTGAGTATTTCAATCAAAATATTTGTATCTAAGACTATTTTTTCCATGCAGCTTCTCGAAGAGTCTCTATAGTTATGTCTCTGTCTTTCCACATGCCTGCAAAAGAGGAGAGAGATTCTTCCCTAAAAGGCTTATCATCGATAGTTTCAATTTTAATATCTTCTTTTTTAAAAGAAGAGAGAAACTCTAAAACTTTTTGTGAAATAGATTCATTTTTGATATTTAAAGATATTTGCATCGTTTTTCCTTGCATCAATAATTTGAGATTATATCATAAAGTCAAACAACTCTCGCTCCCATGCTCCTGCGTGGGAGTGTATATGTCAGGTTATTGTTACAGTATGCATTCCCATCG
>NZ_JAVVFL010000152.1:0-5421 GCF_032250635.1 Sulfurimonas sp. | reverse complement strand
AAGCCATACAAGTGGGATAACTATTCCGATCAGCCATATCCATTACAAGACAAAAACTACAAAAAACAGATGCGAAAAAGCCAGATTGGCTCGCTGCTCAAAACTTTTTTGACATCTCTTGCAATCATCCCTTTTTCAATAATAATGACTCCGTTTGTAAAAAGAAAAAAAATAGACTCAAATGAGTTCTTTTGCCTTGGTGTCGATTTTGAACGCAATCCAAAAGAGACTCTAGAGATGATAGAAGAGCTTGACGTAGATAGGATTTTGCTTCGCATAAAACTTTGGGAGATGGAAAAACTCCCGCTTTTAAAAGATTTTATACTTTTATGTAGAGATAAAAAAGTAACGCTCAAAATTCTTCAAGACAGAGAACATATAGAAGATTTATCACTTTTGCAAAATGATTTAGAGACAATTTTTGCCTCGCTAAATCAACATGTAGATCTTTTTGAAATCGGCTCTACAATTAACAGGGCAAAATGGGGATTTTTCAGCGTTGATGAGTACAGCCGTTTTTATAAAGTCGCCTATGATTTAAAAATATCAAAATTTCCACATCTAAAGCTTATCGGAAGCGGCGTTATAGACTTTGAGTACCATTTTAGCGCTCATACACTTTTTAATCTTTATGATTACAAGTATGACGGCATCTCATCCCTTTTATATGTAGATAGACGCGGTGCGCCTGAAAATATGCAGATGGGATTTAACTTGCAGGACAAAATCTCGCTGCTCAGTACAATGGTCTGGCTCAGTCCAAAAAGCAATCATAAGCTACACATTACAGAGACAAACTGGCCCATTAGCGGCACTGCACCGTACGCTCCTACCAGCGAGTACGAGTGTGTTAGCGAAGAGCTTTATAGCGACTACATGTTACGATACTATCTGCTTGCTCTTGCCTCACAGCAGGTCGACTCTGTTTCGTGGCATCAGCTAATAGCTCCAGGTTATGGGCTTGTTGACAATAGAGAGGGCATAAAAAAACGCTCTGCTTATACAACATACAAATTTATGGTGCAAAATCTAAAAAACTCTCAATTTTTACGACTTGATATAAAACGGGGTTATTATATTCTTCAGTTTTTAGTGGACAATATGCTTCTTCAAATCCACTGGTCGCTCAAGCCGACAACACTAAAAAATGAAGATTTTTTCACGGTTTTTTCTCATGAAGGAGAGAGGATAGAGAGCCAAACGCTAAACATAGGCTCATCGCCGCTCTATATATATGTAAAAGACAGCGTATAACTTTATATAAAAAAGTTAAATTTAGCCAAAGGAGTCACTTCCTATGGCGCTAAAACAAACTAAAACAGAAACTTTAGACCAAAATATATAGACTCATTGTACTCTACATCTCTTCTCTCATAGTTTGTATCCATATGTCTATATCCTAATGTTATAAAACCATTCTGTATTGCTTCTGCTTCTAAAGTAAAACGGTACTCCAAAAAGCTGTCTGCTTCATCAAAAGAGAGTACCTCAGGAGCAGTGTATATGCTGGCACCGATGTAAAACGGTACGCTTGAACTAACAGGAAGTTTATAAACAGCCTCTACTCCTAAAGGAATTGAAATAAACTCATCAGTGTGGTTCAGTTTGACACCTAATCCTAATCTAAAATTACTATTTACATTTTTTTGCATCAAAAAATTTATCTCTTGATAATCCTCTATGTTGCGCACATCACTATGTCTCTCATCTGCATTTAAATATTTTGCACCCAAAAAGATAGTAGCGGGTTCAATACTATCATTAAACTGCCCCATATCAAGCTTTGCCGAGAGCTCCAAATCTGAGTTATTTATATTTACTTCAGCACTATGCATTGCAAAGACAGATACTGTGCTTAATGCTATTAAAGATATCTTTTTAAACATTTAATTTCCTTTTATTTTTTGAATCGTCTTTGTAGTGCTCTTTCCATCTACAAAGTCAACTAGCTTCAACTCTAGAGCAAATTCTGTTCCTACCACGCTTTTACCTTCGTAATCGCCGCCCTTTACAAGCGTATCTGGTTTTATCATTTTTATAAGCTCGTAGGGAGTATCCTCCTCAAACGGAACGACAAAATCTACCGCTTCTAATGCTGCTAAGAGGTAAGCTCTGTCTTCTGCGATATTGATAGGGCGTAATGGACCTTTTAGGCGGGAAACGGATGCATCTGAATTTAGCCCCACAATCAAAACATCTCCGAAACTCTTTGCAATCTGGAGATACTTGACATGTCCGACATGCAAAATATCAAAGCAGCCGTTCGTAAAGACAACTTTTTTGCCGTTTGCACGGTAACGCTCCACTACCGCTTTTATCTCATCAAAGCTTTTTATATGCGCTTCTGAAGTACTTTTATGCAGAGTCGCTTCATACTCTTCTATCTCATCAAGAGTAACCGTTGCCGAGCCGATTTTTCCAACTACTACACCCGCTGCAAGGTTTGCAAACTTTGCAGCATCCTCTATACTTTTGTTAGCACTGAGAGCAAAAGCGATGGAGGCGATGACCGTATCTCCAGCGCCTGTTACATCAAAAACCTCTTTTGCAACGGTTGGAAATATCTTTATATCATCATCAAATACGGCAATCCCATCCTCTGAGAGCGTAATAAGAGAAATTGCCAAGTCAGCCTCTTTTTTTATCTTTAAAAGTGCGTCTTTTAGGCTTGTCTTATCTTTTATTTCAATTTTTGTGGCTAGCATCGCCTCTTTTTTATTTGGTGTTAAAAGATATGCGCCTCTATATTTGCTGTAATCACTCCCTTTTGGATCAACCAAAACTTTAATACCCTCTTTGTTGCAGAGCTTTATAACTCCTTGGCACAGCTCATCGGTTAAAACGCCTTTTCCGTAGTCAGACAAAATAACGGCATCATACTCAGAGACACTATTTGTAAGCGAGTTTAAAATCTTCTCTACTGAGGATTTTTCTATCTCCTCTTTGCTCTCTTTGTCATATCGAAGTATCTGCTGTGAGGCAGCTATGACACGGCTTTTTTTAGGTGTCTTTCTTCCGTTTTGAATAATAATTCCACCTGCTTCAACGCCTATTTTTTTTAACATGTCAATTAATTCTGTGCCATTCTCATCTTTGCCTATAACACTGCTTACACTCACTTTCGCACCGAGTGCTTTTAAGTTGTTAATAACATTTCCAGCACCGCCTAGAACCGTCGTCTCTTTTGCAATATCCACAATCTGCACAGGAGCTTCAGGAGAGATTCTCTCGCAGCTTCCCCATAGATAGTGATCTATCATCAAATCACCGATGACCAATATTTTAGGAGTGAAATTTTTCAGGTTTTTCATTTTTTAATTTCTTTTAATAGTAAGCTTTGATTCCGCTCTTTTTAAATTCATAGCTTTTATGCTTGCCTTAATAATATCTTCTCTTTCTGCCATCAAATCCTGTTCAAGCGCTGTAGTATCAGGGATAGCTGCTTCATGAAAAATATAATCAAATTTATAGTTTGATTCTAGGCTAAGCAACAGATCTTTGTCGCTTAAATCATCATTTATGTATCTCATCTAATGCACCAAAACCTCGTAAATTTAATAAAATAATAACAGATAAATCATTAACAAGCATTTAAGATAAATATCATTATAATTTGGCTGAAATTAAAAAAAGGGTATAAAAAATGAAAAAAATCATTTTATCAATTGTTGCTTTAGGAGCAACTACTGCTTTAATGGCTGCTGTAAACGCTGCTGCGTGTACAGGTTGTCACGGTGCTGATTGGAGCAAGGCTGCTCTAGGTAAATCTAAGAATGTTTCTGAGATGAGCAAAGCTGATATTGCTGTTGCACTTAAAGGTTATAAAGACGGTAGTTACGGTGGACCAATGAAAGGTCTTATGAAAGGTCAAGTTGACAAATATTCAAATGAAGAGCTAGACGCTTTCGCGCAAACTATCGGTAAATAATTTACCTGAATTGCCCACTGTGGCAATTCTCCACATAGATTTCTTTAACTCCTTGTAAACAACTCCCAAATATAAAAAAATATTATATTAATATTCATTTAAGTATAAATTCATTACAATTTGCCTGAATCAAAAAAAAGGGTGTTAAAAATGAAAAAAATCGTTTTATCAATTGTTGCTTTGGGTGCAACTACTGTTTTAATGGCTGCTGTAAATGCTGCTGGTTGTGCTGCTTGTCATGGTGCTGATTGGACAAAAGTTCATATGGGTAATAAAAATGTTTCAGAGATGAGCAAAGCTGATATCGCTACTGCACTTAAGGGTTACAAAGCTGGTACCTATGGTGCTGCTAAAAAAGCTCTTATGGTTGGTCAGGTTTCTAAGTACTCTGATGAAGAGCTAGACGCTTTCGCGCAAACTATCGGTAAATAATTTACCTTGAGCCACCCTTAGGGTGGCTCGTCTCTCTCAAAATAAAATCCGTTTTTTTACTCACTCTGGTTTATAACTTTTTTTCAAAGCTTCTTTTTTCTGTTCCTGTATTAGAGCATCATTGAGTTCATCTTCTCCATCAAATTTTGCAGCATTTAAAAACTTCTCTTCATCGTCAAACTGTCCATTTTTAATTGCCCATAAAAATGCAAAGAGTGCAACCGCTCCCAAAAAAATAGAAACGCTGAGCATCATAACTATTATCCAATTATCCATATTATCTATTTCTCCATTTATAGCGTATTCTCATTGAGTTGCCCACAACCAATAGTGAGCTAAGTGACATAGAGATCGCAGCAAACAGCGGTATGATATATCCTGCCATTGCGAGAGGAATCGTCACAGCATTGTATACTAATGATATTAGAAGATTTTGTTTTATGAGACCAAACGTTGTCTGAGCGATTTTAAAAGCATCATTTAGCGACCTTAATGAATCATCAAGTAGCACCACATCCCCTACTTCTACCGCTATATCACTACCGCTTCCCATAGCTATAGCAATGTCAGCCGAGGCAAGTGCTAAGATATCATTTACCCCGTCTCCGACCATCACTGCCTTTTTACCGTGGTTGTGAAGAGTTTTTATATACTCTGCTTTATCTTGAGGAGTCTGCTCATATAAAAAAGTCTTTATTCCTACTTCATTTGCTATGCTCTTTGTTATGTTTTCATGGTCTCCGCTTAAAAGAACAATATCAATTCTCTTTTGCTGCATGCTTGATATAAGCTCTTCTATGCCATCTTTTATTCTATCTTTTAGCTCATATATCGCTGCAAGCTCGCTGTCAGCTACAAAATAAAAAGCTGTCTCTTGCAGTGCAAAATCTACATCTACCCCATGTTCGTTTATAAATTTCAGATTTCCGCCTAAAACAGTCCTGTTGTCATACTTTGCCTCGATGCCTTTTGCAGGGATTTGCACATATTCATCAAAAATAATCTCTCCAATATTTTGATTTTCTCCTTTTATATACTCTGTAACACCCCTTGAAATAGGG